>JARFXP010000006.1 GCA_029194675.1 Nitrospira sp.
TGGAAAAGAAGTGATAGACGGCGTAGCTCATCAGGCTGTTCTGGTTCAACCCACCGAACTTGCGATCGAAATCAGGCCAGCTGAGGACGAGCTCAGCGTGGTCGGTTGGGCCTTTCGGTGCCCATCCCACAAACGCAGCAATCGATGTGGCAACGCCCGTTATCGTGCGTACGCCACTTGGAATCTCCTCGATGTACACACCTGGATAGGTCGGTGATGTCGGCATTGGTCTCCTCCGCTAGACTGTTAGTTCGTGTTAAGTCAGCTGTTGCTTCCCTATGATCAAGCCTGGATACTCACCCAATAGTTGACTGCAAATACTCGGCTCGTCCACAAGGGTTCCTTACATTGCTCTGATATGGCACAGTAAAGAAGAGATTGTGGCGGGCCAATAGATCGCTGGATCCATTTGGATCTAGAGACAGCAACAAAATGGATCTATGCGCATCTAGATCTCTTCTGACCTAGCCCACATTATTCATGACGGTTCGTCGCGAAATTGCGGAGTCGCCAGGCGAGACTGGCGCACGGAGCCGCGAGGAAGGGAGGCAGACTTGAAACAGTCTGTTGACCGACCGAGCGGCGAGTCCGCCCGCCAACATGCCACTGAAGCCGCATGTTGGCTTGTCGCAGCGGCGAACCCGCAATTGCAGCAGAAGTGCTCACGAATAATGTGGGCTAGGCAAGATCTGGCGGCTTGACCTGATACACAAGACCTCGTGCAGCCGCGCGACTGAAGAGAGGCTCAGCAGGTATTCAGTTTGGATGTCGGCATCGTATCTCCCTCTGTTTAGACTGTTCGTTAAAGCCTGTGGTCCTGCTTTTCGTTGCTTGAGTCGCCTGCCTAACAGAGGAACTATTCATGGCCGATGCTTCCATAGACCGACTGTGCAATCTGTCGCCCCAGTCCTGTTGCTTACTTTTCGACAAACACCAGATCCTCAGGGTTGACCGTGAGTCTGACATCCTCTCCTGTCACTTCGATGAAGGTGTCGAGATTGGTGAAATGGCCATTCTTCAACTCCACGACCGGGTCCGGATTGGCGGCAAGGAAGTCCTTGAAGCCATCGATGTTCCCGCCGTTTCCGATGAAGTTCACGATGCGGCGAAAGAGTTTGGGCAGGATGACGTGTTTCTCAGTGACAGACGAGAGACTTGAAACCGTAAACCCTTTCGTCGTCTTATCCTTTGACCAGATACCTTTGCCACCCCCCTTTCGAGCCTGCGCCACCGCCGACGTGATTTTTTCCCTCAGATCAGAAAAGAGTCCTGTGTAATAAGTCGGATAGGCCAGCCCTTCCAGCGCCGACTTATAGGTCACGCTTTCTTCCAGACGGTCCGGCCGAAGAAACACCTCCGTCCCATCCTCCTCT
Organism: Nitrospira sp.; assembly: GCA_029194675.1. Taxonomy (NCBI): domain Bacteria; kingdom Pseudomonadati; phylum Nitrospirota; class Nitrospiria; order Nitrospirales; family Nitrospiraceae; genus Nitrospira; species Nitrospira sp. The sequence goes on from JARFXP010000006.1 coordinate 1,374, forward strand.
TCGGCGTCCCCCGCAAACACGAAGGAGACCGGCCGGCGATACTTTTCAATCGCGCGCGACAGGATGTGCCCGCGCGTACCGTCCTGCGCGGAGACGACTTTAGCTCCCTTGTCGAACTTGACCTTCTTGATCTCGAGTTCATCGAGTAGAAACCGCAAGGCCTTGTGGACCAATTTCAGCGATTGATGGCGTCCTTGATAGTGCGTCTCCAGGATATCGATCGCTTCGATCCTGAGTTGGGCGTGCTCTCTGGCATTCAGCCCAACCGGGGGCCGTTGAGCAAGTTCCAATTATTGCGATCGTCGGCTTTGAAGCGGATTGAGTCTCCATCCGGCGAGTAGCCCACGACGTGGAAGGTTCCTTTGATGAGATGAAATGGCATGGGCCCCTTTTCTTTCCGACTATGAACGTGGCATCTGCGTCTTCATACGGACTCATCGCTCACCGTCAGGTTAAACAGGTCGGTCTAGGTCACGTCGACAGACAACGCGACCTCGTCAGAGACACCCTCCATGTCCATGTTCGCCCGCAATAGGGAGAGGCAACGGCTCCATCATATCTACCTCTCTGCGCACGGCTGTCTCACCGCCATTCTCATTGTCTGTATAATGTCCAGCCGATCGCCATTGATCACCCTCCTTCGGCACGAACAGAGCTGCTGGGTAAACGCTATGTTTAGGTCAGGGGCTACGCTCACAATGGTGAGGTCCGGATAGATCGCCAGGAGTTGGCTACAAAGACCCAGCTCTTCTTGACCTTCTTGAGCCAAGATGACGACATCGGCCTTGACCTTGCCTGTTTCTTGAAGAATGTTCATCGGACCGCGGCAATCCCCCACCAGTTCCATATCGTCTTGATTCGCAATCATCTGGCGGACGGCATCGGGAATCATCATGGGATGATTCCCAATCAGCACGCGGATTCTATCCACAAGAGTTCCCCGCAATGGTGTGACATGACACATGGTAGAGAAGAGATTCTGGAGGACCAATAGATCGCCGGATCTACTTGGATCTAGAGACGACAACAAAATGGATCTACGCGAATCTAGATCTCTTTCGGTCTAAGCAAGATTTTGCGGCATGATCTGAATCGCAAAACCTCATGCAGCCGCGCAACAGAGGAGAGGCTCAGAATCGAGGTCCGGTGGCACCTCGTTCTTTGATATAGTTCACCGCGGAATGTCGATTGTGCAACTGCAGCTTATCGAGGATGTTATGGACATGGTTCTTGACTGTCGAAACTTCGATATGGAGTCGAGCAGCAATTTCTTTATTGCTCAAACCTTCTTCTATCAAACGTACAATCTCCGCTTCACGTCGAGTGAGGCCCATTCCAACCGTCGTCGAAGCCTGAGCCACACCCACTTGGCGGGCCAAGACTGAGACACGGTCAAACGTCAGACTCGCAACCCGTGGAGAGCACAGTGTTTCCCCCTTCATGACGGCTCTTATGTTCTGGATCAGATCTTCAAGCGAGGCATCCATCGATAGATATCCAGCTGCCCCCACTCCTTCGATGCAGGCAAGAATATCTTCCTCCTTATCCGGCACCCCAATCACGATCGTCTTCACCCTCAGTGAAGATGCGTACATTCCTTTTCCTGACTGAACAGGTCCTTGACATCGACATAAGCCGAATTCGAGGATGAGGAGATCTGGTCTGTGCGCAACAACCGTATCCCAGGCTCCTTGATCGAGCACAGATGCACTATGCACGATCGAAATCGGTTCGGCATGCGCTAAACAATGCTGCAGACAGTCTCGATACAAGCCATCTCGATGAACAATGACAATGTTGATACCTTGGGAGTGGATCATCATCGATGACCTCACAAGAGCCTATGGATGACGACATCCCCTCGATCGCAGAAATCGACCCGAGCCCTAACTTGGAAGTATTTGTTCTGCTGAGAAATCCTTATAGACAAATACAGTCGAAAAGTAAACCTAACAGGCTTCGGAAAAACCCTCCCTTCCTCCTTCGAGAGCCTCAGGACGAACGGAGCGGTCATTGAATTTGCTGAGGTTTTCCGTTCGTGCTGAGCCTGTCGAAGCAGACAAATCGAGTTTTTCCGCAGCCTGCTAATAGATCGCTCACACAAAGTGTGACCATTCGCACACAATCAGCAAATTTGATGCTCGGCCATCGGCATCGACTCTTGAGAACATTTCAGCCTGAATTCAATATGATGGCTGGGAGAAACACTTAGCAGCGGTTTCAGGTGTATCCAATCCGATTCATCCACGATGAATCTAAAAAGATACTGCTCTGAGGAGCTGTCTCACTTTGCAACACCCGAGGGCTTGCCCGATCTACTGAGACAACATGTCACACTCTCACGCACTCTTGAACTTGGTGAGTTTCGCAAACAGGATGGCGGAGAAGGGAAGAGCCAGTCCGATCACCAGTTGCGTGATCAAGAGATCGCCAAGTTGGCTGTAATCGGCCGCTGTCTGAACAGCCGGTGCTGAGTCTTCGCACTTGCCCAAGTCATGGCAGGAAACGTAGCTTCATAATCGCTGCCACACAGCTTCCACAGTCAGGAAGAGAGCTGGCTACTATTTGAACTGTCGCGCATACCAGCCGAGATAGGTGTTCTCTGGGTTTTGTTACTTCATCAGATCGATACGGTCCTGATGTTTTCCATGCAGGGGCAACATTTTGTACCGGTCGAAATCAATTTTGTTCAGCTCAGGAGCATGGAGCTTTTCGAAATATTGTGTTCCTATGCCAAAGGGCTCCACGAAGAACCGCTTCGTGGTGATACGGAGAACGAAGCCTAGCGATAGCCGCTTGACATCACGTCGACATGGCTTAGGACTACAGCAACCCGTTCAATTGCTCGACCGACAATCGTGCTTGTTTGAGAAGGTGAGCAAGTGTGGACCGTTTGAGAGGACGATGAGCCGGAACGGTGATTTTCAACACTTCCGTGGGAAGGCGCTTCTGCAGGCGGATGTGGCTGCCCTTCTGACGGACGATCACCCAGCCATCTCGCTGCAGAGCCCGAAGCACCTCGAGGTACGAGAGGCTCGGGACTTTACTCATACGGCCAGCTCGATCTCCTCAGCCTCGGAGCTCAGGGTCAGATCATCTTCAACAGGTTCCAAGTACAGCTCGATGGCCTCTCGAATGTTCTTGATCGCCTCTTCTTTGTTCTCTCCTTCGCTGATACACCCAGGAAGGGCGGGAACAAAAACTGTAAACCCGCCGTCGTCGCTTGGTTCCAACACCACTTTGAGTTTCATGGACGCCTCATTCAATGCCTGTGCAAAGCATAACAAACTGGTCAGAGATGAGGCAATGAGACGATGAATACACAACTGGTCACATCAAGGGCAACTATAAATTGCGGCGCGGTCTTCCAATGTATCGGCCATGTCAGGCCTGTTCCTCTCAGTGCAAGTGCACCTGCACCCGATCGGCAAGCTTCAACGAGGAATGCGAAGAGTGCAAGAGCAAGAAACTGTTGGGAAGGCCGCTGCAGCTGAAGCTCGCCATCATTGGAAAGTGGGCCAGGGGCGCACACATTTCGTGCCAATTCCTTCCCAGCAACCGTTGCAGCAGAGGCTTACGCGCTCTTAAACTTGGTGAGTTTCGCAAACAGGATGGCGGAGAAGGGAAGAGCCAGTCCGATCAGCAATTGCGTGATCAAGAGATCGCCAAGCTGGCTGTAATCGGCTGGAGTCTGGAGAGCACTGGTCGTTTGATCACGTACCTCCCTGGTGACGACGAAGATCTCGTTGAGATACTTGGTGCCGAGCTGGCTGAAGGAAAGCGCGAGGTTGGTGAAGGAAGCCATCACGGCAAAGAAGGTGGCTTTCAGATTGGCCGGAGCGGAGTTCGCGATCCAGGTCAACATCGGAATCATGGAGATCTGCACGAGCGGCGATTCCAGTGCCGTGTCGACCAAAGCGATGAACCTGGCATCGACGATTCCACCGGTCGCCTTCGACGTCCATTCGTGTAATCCGTAGTACATACTCACGATCGGTAGAGAGAGGATAGTCCCGACGACGGTTAAAAATCCGACCACATACATGATCGAACGTTCGGCCATGAAGCGCCGAAAGGCGAACATGCCCACCAAGGCCAAAATGCCGCCGATCAAGGAGAGGACGGACAGGAATTGTTGATCGAACTTCAGGTCATCGATCATCCACCAGGTCGATCCTGGGCCAGGTCCTGGAATCGCACGCAAGGCGAAGATGACCGCGGCGGTGCCGACCAAGGTGAGCCGCTTATCCGGTTCCAGTTCCCGAACGAGTTTCGACATCAAGAACAGCACGATGCTCATCGAACCGGCGAACACGATCTCCTCTCGATAAGGAAATCCGCCCAATCCCACTGTCAACGTGAAAAGGACAAAGGCCAAACTTCCACCGAGGATCCACCAATTCGGTTTCGTCGGTTCGTTCTCCACATCACGTACATCCACCATCTGCCGGGCCTGCTCCCGTGAGAATCCTTCCTGAACAAATCGCTGCATCTGCCGCCGCTTGAGCCACCACGCTAATCCGACCCCCACCACAGAGACGACCGGGATCACCATGGCCATCAAATAGATGTTCTTGTACAACCGAACGAGTTCCGCCTGCGGCAGCCCCTCCGTCCCACTGAAGACGTACACGTTAATGAGCGCCACGAGGATACCGCCGCCGACAATGGCAACACGTCCGAGTGTCTGCATTGTAGTATGCATCAGCTTGCGCGTTTGATCATCGAATGGGCGTCCCTGATCGTCGACACGAGGAACCGCTTCGACGGTCATGGCGTCTGCAACGACGTCTTGAATGACGTACCCGATGGGAGCCAGCAACACACTAAGGACATACCAAATTTCCGCCGACAATATAGTCGTCATCGCTTCGCGGTTACCGATCAACAGGGCCATGATACCGAGGCTGATCGTCAACAGCCCTGCACCCAGCCCAACGAGCCAGCTCTTCCACCGCCACAGGAGATCGACCGTGTGGCCGATCGGCATCTTGAGGGCCCAGGGAATCCCGGCCCAAAAACCGAGCGCGGCGAGAAATGCAGCGGAGAGTCCGAGGTAATCTTTGACGAAAAAAGTCCCGACGATCCCGGTGAGACCAGAAATACCGTAGGCCACGTAGACCATGAGCGGCGGGAGATAGGACAACCGCATCTCGCGGCCGAGAGAGAGAATATTGCGATCAATCCAATGAAAAACGGACGTGCGCATCACTACGGTGAGACAGTGCCCTTCTTGCGGCGCTCCACCAAGGCCTGTAAACACGCGCGCATGTCGGCCGAAGAGAGGCGCACACGATCGCCGTGTCCGGCCAGTACCCATTCAAACGGGTAGTCAAGCAGTTTTTCGATGGACTCAACCAAAGCCCATTTTCTCCAGATCAACCGAGTAGGAGCCTCCAGTGATCTTGTGTGGTGGTTCCACCAGAGATGATCGCCGGTGAAGAGAAAACGCTCCCGATAGAGCAGCGCCATACTCCCGGCCGTATGGCCCGGCACGGGAATGATTTGAAACTCTGCTCCAACTCGAACCGGCTCTTCCCCTCCAATCATCCGTTCTGCAGTCGGAGCAACATCGCTGTCCGCCTGATGGATGATGCGCTTCGCGCCGAAATGCGCCGCATACTTATCCGCATCCGCCACGTCATCCCTGTGGGTCAGAAAGATATGGGCGATACCTCCTCGCCGCTCAAAGGCTTCAACGAGATGCTTGAGGTACCGAGGAGAATCGATCAGCCAGTTGCCGTCCTGATGTTCAATGAAAAAACTATTCGCTCCGAAGGATTTCTCCGAATTGAAGCCGCAATAACTCACCCCGTTCTCGATCTGGAGGGGAAAGCTCGCCATAGCGGTTTGCAATCGTGCCTTGTCGCTGTGTTCAGTGCCGATCGAACCCACGGGACAAGCAAGCAATGCCTGGTACGCTTGATGAATCTGTGGTTCAGTACCCGGCTGACGACTGACCGTTGAATAGTCGCCGACTTCTTCGAAGCTCAGCGGCGCCAACTGGCGACAGGTGTCGCAATTGATGCAGGTCGCATCCACGTAAAAATTACCAGGAACGTTAGAATCGAGACGTTTTGTCGAGTCCGCCATGGTCGATTAAAATCGCATGTTAGTCGTTTCGAATCATGAATGATATTAAAGAGATATGTCAAACTATCCGTCTTCGTGATTGACGGTATCGAAATCTTTTTGCTAGCGTGCATAACTGTCTAATAACTGGTTGGGCAGATGAATGAAGTCTGAAATACCCGAGTTTCTCGCGCCTATCGTGGCCATAGCCATGCTGCTCTTGGCCGGAGTTTTCGGTTTCTTCGGGATAGGCCTGGCTGCCGTCTGTGTAGCCGGCTTGGGCGGCTTCGCTTGGGCGTTGCCGGACGTTACGGGCATGCGTGGGATGGGAGGGCACGCCGGGGGAGCAGAGCAGTTCGTCACCATGATGCGTTTTGCCGTGTATTGCGTCGTGGCTGCGTTGATCTACGCCGTTGGAAGCTATTTCGGCACCTGACATCTCGACAGCTCATTCCGAGGAATTCGAATGAACGCGATACTCAGCCTCATAACGATTGCTACACCTCTGTTGGGCGTAGTCATGTATGGTCAGCCGGGCTTCATAGTTGGTGCGGGGATCGGGCTCGCGGCTTTCCTCATCAATTGGAAAACGGGGGATTCGATGAGATGCTTCGTCGTCGTCCAGAGACCGACCCCCTGATGGAGAACCGCGAGTTTGTACATCGAAACCGATTCAGCATCGGCATGCACGCGGCAGCCGCTAGCGGTGACCTGATGACAGTCCAAATGTCTCTTTCTAATGGCGCGAACGTCAACTGGAAGGCGCCCTACAACCACACGGCGCTCATGGAGGCTGCGGCATGGGGGTACGTGGAGATCGTTGAGGAACTATTGAAGCACGGTGCACTGGTGAATCTAGTCAATGACTTCAGACAGACAGCGCTCGATAATGTCACGGAGAATCGGACCAACATGCCTGAGGATAAGAGGGCTAGAGTCATCACCATGCTGCGGCAGGCAGGCGGCAAGAGCGCAAAGGAGTTGACTTAAGAATGGCGCTGAACTGGGCAAGACGCAGGTGCATCTGGCGTGAGTCTGATGGTGGCCGCAGTGACGTACTGCCCAACAGCAGCATGCAGCGGACGGCGCTGCGCGCCGCCGCTGATGCTGAGCGTTAGCAACAGGTATCAAAATGCAAGGAGGTCTCGAATATGGGCTTCATGAGCTGGTCGCCCAGAGGCAAGCTGCAAAAAGATCCCAAGGAAATGATGGTAGCAGCTATCAAATCTTTCAACTCGGCAATGCAGCAAATGCGCGATTTGCCCAGCGACGACCCATGTCCCCGCATATGGGAAAGCGTAATTGGTGAATTGACAACCATTATTGGAACGAGGGCATATAACGACGGAGCTCTGCATATGCGTGCCCGAGCCTCTTATTACGCAGGGTGTTACAAAGAAGCCATTGGCGATATCAATGCTTTTTTCTCTGAGGGTCATCAATACGATCCTGTCGCTCATGGCGACCTATCTCCCCGGACTTTGCGGGCGATGGCACGAATCGGGTTGCAACAGTTTTCTGATGCAGAGAAAGACCTTCATGAGGAGATCCGACTGATGAAGGGGAACATGGATCAGCGGTCCATCAACCGCTCACGAGAGGGCTACTGGTTGCTCGTTTGCAAACACAAGGGCAACAAAAGTGCTGCCATCGAGGAACAGTCCAAGTTCTATTGAAGGTGCTAACCCCGCGCTGAAGACGGACCTTCGCAAGCGGGCTTCGCCGCTTGCTTCGGCGGCTCAGCGCGAACGTTCTACTGCAGCCGCCGCGAATCGTTGTCTTCGGGAAAACACCGTATCGCGCGCTGCTCACGCTTCCAGGGTTGAGGGTTCCACACGGTCTCGGAGTTTCGGCCTCCGTCGCTGAACTCGTTGACCAGACAAGGGGTGGCTTGCTGTTTCAGACGGATGGGTGGGAGTTCCAGATCCACGCCAGTCCTTTCCCCCTCCAGCACAAGAGACCGGTGCCCCTCGCTCAAGAGGTGTTGAGAGAAGCAGCAACGCCGGCGGGAGTACCCGATAGTCCAGACTCACAGTAGGCTTACGTGGGCTGGCTCACCGCCGCGCAGTAGGATGTGGCGCTTCGCATGTGAGCATGGCATACTGATGTCCTGAACGAGAAGGACTCCGTTCCTGGCGTCAGGCCCGTGGATTGGTGTCTGGAACATTGGTGGGGAGGGTAACCCATGTCGAGGGTAGACGAACTCAAAACAGAAATCGAGAGACTGCCCCACGAGGAGTTTGCCGAACTCGCCCGGTGGTTGTCAGAAAAAGATTGGGAACGGTGGGACAAGGAGATCGAAGCTGACTCTGCGGCGGGAACGCTGGATTTCCTGGTGCGTGAGGCGCTCGAAGAGAAAGCCCAAGGGACGCTCAAGGACCTGTGAAACATCGCACAACGGCTCGGTTTTGGGCTTGCTATGCGAACCTCCCAGAAGCTGTCCAGAGAGTGGCCCGACACAACTTCGACCTCCTGAAAGAAAATCCCGCGCACCCGTCGCTGCACTTCAAAAAAGTCGGCAAGCTGTGGTCAGTGAGGGTTGGGCCTCACCACCGAGCACTGGCCGTTGAGGATGGGCCAGATTTCGTGTGGGTTTGGGTCGGACCTCATGATGAGTATGAGCGACGCATCAAGCAGCAGGGCTAACTCAGCGCTTCAGCAGCTCTCTTGCAGCGGCGGCTGAGCTTTAGGGTGAACTCTTCGATGAGAGACGTGCATTGAACTCCTGCTCCAATACATCACGATCCCGCCTTCGCTCGGTCCGCTGCACGCCAGAGGTACCAGGAGGCTGTCGTCCGATAGGGCTTCCATCGCTCGCCATATTGTAACAGCTGTTTTGGCGTGGGCATGGTGGGCCGTCGGTAGGCTATGCGGAAACCATTGCGCAGGCCGAAATCATCGACCGGCAACACATCAGGACGCCCCAACTGAAAAATCAGCAGCATCTCGACCGTCCATCGCCCGATGCCTCGGACTTCCACCAGCCGCCGGATAATCGCCTCATCAGCCAATTGCCTGATCATACGGCTTGTCGGCACAGTGCCATCGAGGGTCTTTGCAGCCAGATCGCGAAGCGCCAAAATCTTCGGTCGCGAGAAGCCGGCTTGCCTGACTGATCTCATATGCATGCCGAGCAGCTCATCCGGGCGAGGAAATCTCCGCCCTGGAAAGAGCGCAATGAATCGCTTGAGGATGCTCTCCGCAGCTTTGTCATGGAGCTGTTGATAGGCGATCGCGCGGGCAAGCGATTCGAACGGCGAACGGCGCGCTTTCGGCTTCAGCGTGAACGGACCAATCGCCTCGATCAACCGACACATGACTGGGTCAACCTGGGAAAGATAGTCGGTCGGTTCAGAATCGAGGTGACCCATTACGTCAGTGGAATGCGGCTCTTGTTCTGCGCCAGCCAGGCATCGAACGTCTGGAGTTCGGAATTCAAGCTCCTCGCAACGGCTGGATTGCGCGCCCCACAGAATGCCTCATTGAAATCGCGCTTGAACTGAAACATGTTGCCGAGGTCATCCGCGCCCTTGAAACCGAACGCTCGATACTGTTCCGGAGTCACCGCATTGTACCCCACAGGTTGCCCCATGGCCTTGGCCATCGCCGCCGCCATTTCTTGGCCGGTCAAATGTTCACCGGCAATCCCGACCGTCTTTCCGATGTATTCTTGACCTCTCCTGAAAATTCCAAAGGCACACTTGCCGATGTCCTCGACCGCGATCCCCGGCAGCTTTCTGTCTCCCATGGGCAGGGTAAACAGCAAGGTGCCGTCCGAAGCTCTCTTCGGTCCCATTCCGAAGGAGATCAAATTGTCCCAATAAAAGGACGTCAACAGAAAGGTCACGGGAAGCCCCAACTTGGTGAACTCTCGCTCTACTTCTCCCTTCACATCAAAGTGTGGAACTTTGTACTTACCCATCAACGTCGGCATACGGTTATCCGACAGAGGCACCCACTTGCGTGTATCTTCCAACGTCGACCAGATCACATGTCGCACACCTGCTTCCTTCGCCGCTTCCGCTTGACTCTTCGCCTGCGCATATTCTTTTTCCGGAGAAAGATGTTCCCAGAAATTGGTCAGACAGAAAACTCCGTAGGCGCCCGCGAAGGCGCGCTTCAGACCGGCCGCATCGTCCAGATCGGCAGGTACTACTTCAGCGCCAAGCTTGACGAGAGCCTTGGCTTTGTCCGAATTCACATCCCTCGTCAATGCACGAGCGACAAAGGTCTTGTCTGGATCGTTCACGATTGCCCGCACCAGCCCTCCACCCTGCATACCGGTTGCACCCACGACGGCGATGATTTTTCTCTCAGCCATGATGGTCACCCCTTTCTAAACCAGGATTACAGTCGGTCTCGTTGTACGTCACATGACAATCCCACCACCGGCCTGGATCGTCTGCCCTGTGAGCCATCGAGCCTCCTCGCTCACGATGAACGCCACCACGTCGGCAATATCTTTTGGCACACCGAGCCGCTTCATAGGCGAGAGCTCGATGCCCATCTGCCGATACTCTTCCGTCATCATCCCGGTCTCGGTGAAACCCGGCGAGACCGTATTCACCGTGATCCCCCTTGGAGCCAACTCTTGCGCCAATCCCTTGGTGTATTGCTCCAGCGCCGCCTTGCTTCCGAGATAGGCCGTGGCTCCAGGAAAGCGCTGATGTGTCCCACCGGTTGAGATATTCACGATACGCCCGCCGTCCTTCAGCGCTCTGGCCGCTTCCTGCATGGCAAAGTACGGTCCCTTGGCATTCAGGGCGATCACGCCATCAAAGTCTTCCTCGGTCGTTTCCTCAAGCGGCTTCGGCATGAACTTGCCCGCGTTGTTCACGAGAATATCCAACCGGTTGAACTGTTTCACCGTATCGACGACGAGCCGGCGCGCGTCCGCCACATGACTCATGTCGGCTTGGACCGCGAGTGCCTTACCGCCTTTGCCTTGGATTCCCGCAACGACCAGTTGAGCTTTCTCCGCACTCTTCGAATAGTTCACCACGACGATCGCGCCTTCTTCGGCCAATCGCTCCGCAATCGAGCGACCGATTCCGGTGGAGGCCCCCGTCACAATCGCCACTTTCCCGCTCAATGATTTCATCCGCTCGGCTCCTCTTTAACCCACATTGTTCATGAGCACTTCTGCTGCAATTGTGGACTCGCCGCTGCGACTAGCCGACATGCGGCTCAGCTGCATGTTGGCGGGCGGACTCGCCGCTCGGTCGGTCAACAGACTGTTTCAAGTCTGCCTCCCTTCCTCGCGGCTCCGCGCGCCCGTCTCGCCTGGCGACTCCGCAATTTCGCGACAAACTGTCATGAATAATGTGGGTAATCCTGTTATGCGATGGGATTCCCCCACTGTCCGAAGAATGTCCATTCTCCAATCGGCCGGCGACTCCGGGGCCGGAATTCACGCTCTCGCAGCCGCTCTGGAAGCGCAGCTGGATCACCTGGATAGCCGATGGCGATCATCGCAACCGGTTCGTAGCCCGAAGGAATCTTGAGATCGACCCGCGCCTTCTCCACGTCGAAACCTGCCATCTGATGAGCGGCCAAGCCGCCGGCAGTTGCTTGCAAGACGAGATTCTCCGCCGCCAATCCCGTATCGTGAAAGGCATGCCGGTTCGGCTTGCCGTCATCCTCGAAATTCATGCCGGCGACCGAGAGCATCAGCACCGGCGCGCGGAAAGCCCACCTCCGGTTCCCCTCCGCCAGACAATCAAACAGCCGCTTCCATTCCGTTTCGTGGTCGTGCTTACTCGCCACGATAAATCGCCACGGCTGCTCGTTATTCGACGAAGGCGCCCATCGAGCCGCTTCGAAAAGAGTTCGTAATAGATCGGACCCTATAGGTCGCTCATCGAAGGCGCGCGAACTCCAACGCCAAGCGAGCAAGTCATGGATTGGATACTGCGTATGCGCGGGCTTCTCCATGGCCACTATCCTTCTTCGGATTCTCGCCCGGTTGGCTCTCGGGAGACCACCCACCTCCGAGTGCCCTGTACAGCTGCACAATTGAGGAGAGCAGCAACCGTCGCGTACTGGTCAAGGCCAGCTCCGCCTCGAACAGATTTCTCCGCGCGACGAGGACGTCAAGATAGTTTGCCAGGCCTCCTCTATAGCGAAGTTCGGCGAGTTTCAACGCCGACTGCAGCGCCGTGACCTGTTGTTGCTGGGACTCGCCCTGACTGCGTGCCGTCCGAACGGCGATGAGCGAGTCCTCGACTTCACGAAAGGCCGTCAACACCGTCTGTTGATACTGTGCCAATGCCTCCTTGGTTTGAGCTTCCACCGTTTCCTGCTCGAAACCCAGTATTTGAGCATTGAAGATAGGAGCCGCCAACGCGGCGCCGAGCACACCGAAGTGGCCCGTACTTGCGAAGATCGATTGCAATGCGGGATTAGCCGCACCGGCCATCGCGGTCAACGTGATTTTGGGGAATCGCGCGGCCTTGGCGGCTCCGATACGGGCGTTGGCGGCCGCCAACTGCCGTTCGGCAACCGCCACATCGGGACGGCGCTGCAACAGCTCGGACGGCAAGCCTGCGGGAACGTTCGGGGGCAGTGCTTGCTCGTCCAATGAACGGCCGCGGGCCATGCTGAAGGGTTTGCGGCCCAGGAGCACGCTCAACTCGTTCTCGGTTTGAACCATCCGTCGTTGGAGTTCCGCCGTACGGGCCGCCGCATTGGCTCGTTCCGCTTCAAACTGATCGGCGTCCAGTTTGGAAGTCATCCCCTGGCGCAACCGTGCTTGGGCAATCCGCACGGACTCTTCCCAGGATTGCAGCGTTCGCTTTGCGATATCGAGCTGGAGGTCGAACTGGAGAAGATTGAAGTAGGTTTCGGCCACTGTGCTGACCAGTTGAATCGCCACCGCACGGCGGTTCTCTTCCTTGGACAACAAGTCGGCGCGAGCCGCCTCGTTGGCTCGTCTGATGCGGCCCCACAGATCCAGCTCCCACGACATGTTGCCTTCGAAGTAATAGTTGAACGGATTGGGAAAGCCGGGAACCAAGAACACTGTGCGACGGGCGGCCGGCGCGTTCACTGCGGCCGTGATTTGCGGTAAAAAGTCCGTTCGGGCGATGAGGGCCCTTGCCCGAAACTCATCGATGGTCGCAACGGCCCGCCGGAGATCCCAATTGTTCTCAAGAGCCGCCCGAATGAGCCGCTGCAGCTGTTCATCACGCAGAAGATCCCACCATGGCAGATTCGCCATTGAGGGCAGGTCCGACGGACCTTCCGCCATGCGGAAAGCATTCTCTGTGTCGGCCTTGGGCCTGGTGTAATCAGGACCCATAGCACAGGATAGAAGAAGACACGCAAGTCCGATGGCCAAGATCGTACGCATGTTAGGACTTTTCCTCCGACGTGAGGTTCAACATCACCCTTTGATCCACTCTTACTCCCGGTTGCTCTTTACGCCGAGTCATCTTTCTCAGCAACACAAAAAACAACGGCACGAAGAAGATCGCCAAAAACGTGGCCGCGAACATCCCGCCGAGAACCCCGGTGCCGATCGACTGGCGGCTGGCAGCCCCGGCGCCTGAAGCAATGACCAATGGGAACATACCGAAGATGAAGGCCATTGACGTCATAATGATCGGACGAAACCGCAAACGGGCCGCCTCCACCGCCGCTTCAATGAGAGGTCGCCCCGCTTCATAACGGGTGTTGGCAAATTCGACGATCAGGATGGCATTTTTGGCGGCAAGTCCGATCAACGTCACGAGACCGATCTGGAAATAGATGTCGTTTTCGAACCCTCGAAGCCAGACAGCCGTCAGCGCACCGAACACGGCGAACGGGACGGCGAGAATGACGGCAAACGGCACCACCCAACTCTCGAACTGTGCAGCCAAGACGAGAAAGACCATCAATAGCCCGATGGCAAAGACTTGGCCTGATTGACCACCGACCCGACGTTCCTGAAAAGAGATATTGCTCCAATCGATGGCATAGCCTTGCGGATCCAGCACTTCTTCCGCGACCCGTTCCAACGCCTCGAGTGCTTGACCTGAACTGAAGCCAGGCGCAGCAGCACCCAGCAACAGTGCCGTATTGTAGCCGTTGAAGTGATTCACAGGATCCGGCCCGCTCTGATACTTCGGCGTCACGACTGTATCGAGCGGGATCATATTGATACCCCTCGCGCTTCGGGCACGCACATAGATTTTCGAGAGGTCCTGAGGTGTCGACCGATACTCGGCGTCTGCTTCCGTCTGAACGTGATACACACGGCCGAATTTGACGAAGTCGTTAATGTAGTAATTGCCGAAGTACGCTTGCAGTGTATCAAAGACATCCGAAATCGGAATTCCCAACGACTTCACCCGTTCTCGATTCACGTCGGCATAGAGCCTGGGCGAGGAGACACGAAAATTCGTCCCGACGCGTCCGATCGCCGGTTCTTTTTTCGCCCGCTCGACGAATTGCTGCGCGACCATGGCGAATTTATTGAAATCGCCGCCGCTCGGATCTTGGATCTGCGCCGAGAAGCCGCCGACGGCACCCACTCCGCGAATCGAGGGCGCATTGAATGCAAGGAGCAGAGCTTCCGGAATTTTTGCAAACTCCCCATAGGCAGCGCCGATAAGCGCTTTCACATGGTACTGAGGCTCCGGCCGTTCATCCCATAACCTCAACGGCACAAACATCGTCGCAGTGTTCGGCCCTCTAGTGCTGAACACGAAATTCTGTCCGACCAAGGCATCGGTTGAATGAACCGCCGGGATCGGCTGAAAAAACCGCTCGACCCGTTCGAGAACCGCCTCCGTCCGCTGCGTCGATGCACCGTCCGGCAGTTGTGCGATGACGATGAAGTAGCCTTGATCTTCCTCCGGTAGGAAACTACCCGGCAACTTCTGGTAGAGTCCGATGGACACGACGACGAGTAACGCGAAGACCGCCATGACACGAAGCGGCCTCACGACGAGAGCGGCGATCGAGCTCGTATATCCAGATTGCGTCCGGCTGAAGAAGCGATCAAAAAGTTCCCAGAACCTGCTCCGTTTCCGATGCTGCTGTGTGAGCACGACACCGCAGAGCGCAGGGCTGAGCGTCAGCGCCACGAACCCCGAAACCGTCACCGAGATCGCGATCGTGGCGGCAAATTGCTTATAGAGGGCCCCTGTGATCCCGCCGATAAACCCGACGGGGGCGAAGACGGATACCAAGACCAACACGATCGCGATGATGGGCTCAGTCACCTCGCTCATGGCCCTCTTGGCCGCCTCTTTTGGAGGAAGCCGATCCTCACGCATATGTCGCTCAACGTTCTCAACCACTACGATGGCGTCGTCCACCACAATCCCTATCGCCAGAACCATCCCGAACAGGGTGATCGTATTGATGGAGAAGCCGAGGGCATAGAGCCCGATGAAGGTGCCGATCAAGGAGACGGGCACGGCGACGGTTGGAATGATGGTTGCCCGCCAAGTCTGCAGGAACAGGTACACGACGAACACCACCAGCACCATCGCTTCCATCAATGTCTTGACCACTTCCTTGATCGAGACTTCGATGAAACGTGTGGTGTCGTACGGGGAGTCATACGACACGCCGGGGGGAAAATTCTGGGCCAGCTCGTCCATCTTCGCTCTCGTGCGACGCACGGTATCGAGTGCATTCGCTCCGGGAGACAAGAACGTCAGCATGAAGGTCGTCGGCTTGCCGTTCTGTCGGCCTTCCAAGCCATAGGCTTGAGCCCCCAGTTCGATGCGCGCCACGTCCCTGAGCCTCACAAGCGAGCCGTCCGGCAGTGCCCGCACGATTAAATCTTCGAAGTCCTTCACCTCCGTGAGACGGCCTTTTGCAATGATCGGGATCGTCAGTTCGGTCCCCTTCGGTGCCGGTTCCCTCCCGATCGTTCCGGAGGGATTATCGCGATTCTGTTCACGAATGATCGCGATGACATCACTCGGGACAAGGTCCAACTTTGCCATCAGCAGCGGGTTGAGGATGATCCGCATACTATAGTTATGCTGCCCGAACACCACCACATCCCCCACGCCTTTGACGCGTTTCAATTCATCGACGAGCCGAAGCGTGGCATAGTTCGAGAGGAAGACGGCATCGTGCCGGGGATCGGTCGAATTGAGTGCAATGACGAACACGAGATCGGGAGACATCTTCTTGACGGAGATGCCCTGACGAACCACTTCCGGAGGAAGCTGCGGCTCAGCGAGTTTTTCACGGTTCTGCGTTTGAACCTGAGCGATGTCCGGGTTTGTGCCGATCTCAAACGTCAGCTTGATCGTGACGTGGCCGTCGTTACTGCTGGACGATTCGTAATACAGCAGATTATCAACGCCCGGGAGCTGGACCTCGATCGGACGGGCGACCCCTTCAGCAGCGACCTCCGCGCTGGCACCGAGATAGTCCGCGTCGATCTGCACCACCGGCGGGGTGATTTCAGGAAATTGCGCGACCGGAAGGAACTGCGCGGAGAGCAGCCCCATGACGACCACAACGACCGAGATGACCGACGCAAGAATCGGCCGATCGATAAAAACATTCGAGATCACAAATGATCCTGAGGAAGGTTGGGGGCAGACTCCGTAGCGGAGGCATTCGCCGCGACCCAGGGAACAGCCTTTACGGGAGCGCCCGGACCGATCTTCATTAAGCCGTTCACGACCACCCGATCGCCCGCATGCAGACCTCTGTCGATGATCCACTGGCTTCCTTTCCAATCGGAAGCCGTCACGTCTCGAATCTCAATCTTCTCGTCCGGGTTGACCACATAGACAAAGGGGCCTTGTGGACTTTGCATCACGGCTCGTTGGGGAATGAGGACCGCGTCTGTTTTTGTATCACCGGTAAATCGGACCTTCACAAATTGCCCCGGCAGAAGGGCTCGCTTCGGATTTGGGAAGGTAATTCTGATTTGACGCGAACTGGTTTCCGATCGCAAACCGGGCTCCAACAAATCAAGGACCCCTTCTTGTGGATAGGCCGTGCCATCCATGAACGTAAGTCGACCTCGCAACTTGTAGTCTCCTGGATGGGTAATTCTCTTCGCCTCGATGTCCCGCCGCCGTTGTAGGATGAACAGCTCGGGAACGTTCACAACCACGTACATCGGATCGACTCGATGGATCATGGTCAGCAGATCGGTCTGAGCCGACACCAACCGTCCTTCATAGTAACGGCTGCGCTCGATAATCCCGCTGATGGGAGCCGTGATGAGAGTGTTATCCAGATCGAATTGGGCCTTGATGAGATCGGCATGCGCGCCTTCCAGCGCGGCATTGGCCGATAGTTGCCCGGCAACGGCATCGTCGACGTCCTTCTGGCTGACTGCCTGTTCGGCAAGCAACGGTTTCACTCGAGCCAGGTCCTGCTTGGCTTGGACCATGCGAGCCTCCGCCTGCGCAATCTTGGCCTTGGCACTCGCAACCGCCGCCTTGAAGGGAACGGGCTCAATCTGATACAGACGGTCTCCTTGCTTCACGTCGCGTCCTTCCGGATATAAGACCGCCTTCAAAATCCCCGTCACTTGCGGACGGATTTCCACCGGACGAGACGCTTCGGCCTGACCGATAAACTCCGGTTCATCGGGGATGCTCTGCGTTTGCACGGTGACGATCTCGACCTGCGATACCTCCGGTGCCGGCATCGACTCGGCTTCTTGTCTACAAGCGGCTGAGACTGCCATTGCCACAAAGACAAGCCCCGCTGCGACATACCCCATAGATTGATGATCCTTCTCCATACGACCCACCCTACTTTGCAATTCTCACAAGGTTTCCGCTACAGGACAAACGTGTCATTGTACTCAGCCAGATGAGACGGCGGCAAGTCCGGACGAACACGGATTACCGGCACCATGACAATGATCAACCGCCGACATCCGCTTTCATCAATTCTTAAATCAGCTCGTCGCGATTCTTTCTGAAGGTCCGCCCGGCTGGTTTCTTCTGATTTCTTCGACGACACACCTCGTCAAACAGCCGGACGCCCGCAGCTCCGCCCCTTGCCGCCACAGACGAGCCAACAGTGCCTTGCCGTCGGCATCGATGAACGTCACACCGGTCAAATCGATCATCACGCAACGCTGCTGCCTGACGGACATCTGACGACAACTGGCCCTCAGCTCTTCGACCCATGGGCCGGCGAGTCGCCCTTCGAGCCTCAGTGACAGAGCGTCCGGTTGTGGGCCTCGTTGTTCGGTAATCTTCAACATGTTCGTCGAGCGCCTCTTCGTCCCGTCACCTGCTTCAAGCCAGTACCGACATCGCGATCACCGCTATCACGTTCAACAGAAGGAGAATGATCAGCCACATGACGCTCTCCTTTCAGTTGCTTCAATACAAACCTGGCCTCTGTCCGGCCCTCTTCATTCGGCGTTCCCGACCTTCGCTCAGAACATCCGCAATCCGTGAGCAACCTTCCTCATCGAATGTGGAGGAGCGCTTTCACGCGCCTGAAGCCAACGAGCGATCACGCCATCCATAGCCCACTTCCCTCCACCGATGATCACCAGGGTGGCGCTCATCGTGATCACGAGTAGATGATATTCAAAGCCCTCTCCCTGCTGTTGGCCGAACCAGTTCATGAAAAACCCATGCGGCCAGTGCACGGTTGCGATCGCCCCCAGCATGATGACGATGAAGCTTGCCGCCGTGAATCTCGTCAGAAATCCAACAACCAACCCCAGGCTGCCGAAGGCCTCCCCGATGATGACGAGGAAAGCAACCAGCCAGGGGAGCCCCGCGTTTTGGGTAAAAAACCCCATCGTCCCTGCGAAACCGTTTCCGCCAAACCAGCCCAATAACTTTTGCGCGCCATGCGCGAACATCACGCTCCCAAGTCCAACTCGAAGAATGAGACCGGCCCATGAATCATCTGTTTTGAAGAATGCCGTCATGATACTCTTCCCATCAGCTCACTCACTTCTGACTCGTCGCCAGTTCACTGCCGCGCTGCGATCGCCGATTCTGCAGAATCACAGGATCAACAATGTCGCCGCACTGCACACACCGTCGGAGCAACACATCGGCTTCACTGCTACCGAGCATGGACTCGAAACCCTGTTCCACAACCATGAGTCCTGTGCATCTGGGACAACTTATGGAATTGAAGATAGAGTCCCGTTCCAGTCGATTGCGCCCAGTCCGCTCGTTCTTCGTCAATTCAACCGCTGTCGCCATGATCGACCTCCCTTGTGTAAGAGCTCACTCAATGCTGTGGCAACTTATGTTCCTACGCACTTCCTCACGCAGGCACCACCGAAGCCATTGCAATTAATGGAGAATACACATCGGCGAGGGGAGCCCTCGCCCGAAGCAATCGAGGCGATCTGCCGAGCTTACGGCACAGTGCCGAGGGATCGGCACAAGCCCGAATCCTAAATGATGGCATCACGAAACACTTGCCCGAGAGAGGCTACGAAGGGTCGGGACCGGGACTATCGGGGCGAGAAATACCGAGTCTCTGCATTTTGGACTGGAGGGTCGTTCGCTTGAGGCCTAACCGAGCAGCGGCACCGGCGGGACCGCCGATGACCCACCTTGTTTCATCCAGCACACGCAGGATTTGCTCACGCTCAATCTCTTCAAGCGTTGCTGTCTGGACGGTGGCCGGACGCCTCTCCATCTGAAGCTCACTGATCGGCATCTGCAGATCGGTCCCTTGCGTGAGAATGACGGACCGCTCGACCAGATTCTCCAGCTCACGGATATTGCCCGGCCAAGCGTACCGGGAGAGCAGATCAATCGTCTCGGTTGGTACCGTTTGGATGTTCTTTTTCATGCGAACCGCATAGTGCTGCGTAAAATAGCGGACCAGGATAGGGATGTCTTCGGGGCGTTCGCGGAGCGGCGGCAAGATGACAGGGAAGACATTCAACCGATAGTACAAGTCACTCCGAAACTGCCGCTCCTCCACCAAACGTTTGAGGTCCCGATTCGTAGCAGCGACTAAGCGTACGTCCACGCGAATGGTTTTCGTGCTACCCAGCCGCTCAAATTCCTGCTCCTGCAACACACGAAGCAGCTTCGATTGTAACTCCAACGGAATTTCTCCCACCTCATCGAGAAAGATCGTGCCTTTATCGGCCAACTCGAATCGACCGGCTTTTTGAGAAATCGCGCCCGTGAAAGCCCCTCGTTCATGCCCGAAGAGCTCGCTTTCCAACAGCCCAGTTGGAATGGCGGCACAGTTCAGCTTGACGAAGGTGCGCTCGCTGCGTCCGCTCAACCGATGGACGGCTCGAGCGATGAGTTCCTTGCCCGTTCCGGTTTCCCCCTGGATCAGCACGGTCGAATCGGTCGGAGCCACGACCTCGACTTGCTTCAGCACCTGCTTTAACGCATCACTGTCGCCGATGATATCGTCAAACCCATGTTCGAGACGAAGCTCCTCTTCGAGGTAAAGCTTCTCCTTCGCCAGTCTGTCTTTGAGCTCGGCAATCTGTTTGAACGCCAAGGCGTTTTCGACCGCAACCGCCACTTGTTGAGCCACTTGTTGAAGAAACTCTATATCCCTATCGCTATAAGCCTCTGCCTTCAAACTCAAGAACCCCATGGCGCCCAACCGCCCTCTCGCCGTGGTGAGCGGAACAAAGCAAAACGACTCTGTCCCATCTTCCTTCATATGGCCCATGACCGTCGGCCATCGTCGCTCCTCCGTCAATTTGGACACAAGGATTGGCTGTTGTTGCTGCCAAACTAATCCGGAGGGACAGTCGTCGATCGGGACTTCATGCCCCCCTACGAGGTCAGCCGGCACGTTCGCCTGAATGGTATGCAGACGCATGACTTTCTTGACAGGATCATGGAGGGAGAGATCGACATAATTGACCTGCACGACCCGAGGTAGGCGATGGGCTAAATCGTAGAAGAGCCGATCCAGGTCTCGTTCTGCAGAGATCGCTTGGGCGACTTCTAAAAGCGCCTGATAGCGCTCCGCGAGGGTCTCACAGGGAAGTATGGCCGCCTGATCCATACGACCAAGTATGGACTACCGATCAACGACAGCTCAAGGGGTCTCACAGGTAAGCAGCCTGCTGGAAACCTCGCCGGGCCCGTCAGAGTGTTTGGTGCGTCCCGTCGCAGAACGGCGGAGTCTTGGTGTGCTTGCACCGGCACAACGCGACCTCCTTTTTTTCATCCAGGGTAAACTCAAGCGGCTCAAACCCAGTGCCTTCATGAGACCCGTCACAGAACGGTTGGTCTCGCGAGCGCCCGCAGGAGCACCAGTAGTAGGTTCCTGGTTCCAACGTAATCACGGCCGGCTCTTTGGCTGCAATGCGTGGCTGTCCCATGAATGTCCCCCCTCTGGATGGTTGAAATGAGATCACGCGGCTGAGTATATGCTCTCCCTATAGAATTTCGCACGTCCTGAGGCGGCGGTATTATTCACCTCGTCTATGGTATTTTCGTTCCCCGGTCTTGTGGCCTTGCTACCAATCGGTCATGGTACAGCTAATATAGCGTTCACTTAAAATTAGGTGTTGCGTGCAGCCCGACCCCGTATTTTTTAGAGATCTCGCCACGGTATTCCTTGCCGCCGTCGCAGGCGGCGTACTCGCTCGACTTGCCCGGCAGCCGTTGATTCTTGGCTACGTCCTGGGCGGTATCGCCATCGGCCCGTTTACACCGGGACCTACCATCTCGGAATCTCACACATTCGATCTCTTTGCGGAGATCGGCATCATTCTCTTGATGTTTTCGATCGGACTTGAGTTTTCCGTGAAGGACCTGATGCGCGTCAAATGGGTCGCCCTCGCGGGAGGTCCGCTCGGCATTCTCTTGTCCATCGGGTTGGCCCTACTGGTAGGGAGCTTGATCGGGTGGTCGACGACCCAAAGCATCGTGATCGGAGCAGTGACGTCTATGGCGAGCACCATGGTTCTCGCCCGTTTCCTCGTCGATCGGGGTGAACTTCGTTCAAAACACGGACGGGTGATGATCGGTATCGCCCTGGTGGAAGACGTAGCGGTCGTCGTCATGACGGTGCTCATGTCGGCCCTCGGAGAATTCGACTCGGGACGATTGCTCCTGATCGGCAAGGCCTTTGCGAAGGCGATGCTGATCCTAGCGCCGGTCGGATACTTGGGCGCCAAAGTCATCCCGCCGATCCTGACGCACGTCGCCAGGACGCAAAACCATGAACTGTTCTTACTCGTGACGCTGGCCATCAGCCTTGGGACCGCCGCCGTCACGCAGATGGTCGGACTGTCCCTCGCGCTGGGGGCCTTCCTGGCCGGTCTCATTATCAGCGCATCAGAGTATGGGCACGAAACCTTGGCCCGGCTGCTCTCGCTACGCGATGCCTTCGTCGCGCTTTTCTTTGTAACCATCGGCATTCTGATCGACCCACGCGTGATCATCGATAACCTTTCTCTCCTTGCCACAATGATCGGCTTGATCGTCGTCGGGATGTTCACGATTTGGACAACCATCGTGCGGCTGTTCGGTTACTCTTGGACCACGGCATGCCTGGTGGGGATCGGTCTCACTCAAATCGGGGAATTCTCGTTTGTCCTGGTGCAGGTTGCAAAAGGGGCAGGCCATGTCGGCAGCGAAGTCTACAATGCGACGCTTGCTGCCTCCGTCATCACTATTCTCATGAATGCGGCTCTCGTCCGGTATGTACCTGGTTGGATAGGTCGGAGACGGTTCGCCCATGATCAGCACGACATCGCGCCCTGGCCGCCGGAAGGCGACCCGCTCCGACAGCATGTCGTCCTGTGTGGATTTGGCCGAGTCGGCAGCTCGCTCGGGAGAGCGTTGGAGGCCTTCAGTCTTCCCTATGTGGTCATCGACCGAAATCCGGACACCATTCGCCAGTTGCAGGCCAGGCACATTGCCTGCCTCTATGGGGACGCCTCCCACCGCGAATTACTCATGAAGGCCGGAGCGGAGGACGCGTCTCTGATCATCGTAGCACTGCCTGAAATTGAATCTGCCGCTCTCACGGTACGTCGCATCCGCGCCCTCAATCCGAAAGTCCCGATCTTAGCTCGAGCACATGGATCAGCGGAAGCGGAACGACTCGGTACGGTTGGTGCAGCCGAGGTGATTCAGCCTGAAGTCGAGGCGTCGGCAACACTCATCCGGCATGCATTGGCCTGGTTCGGAGTACCGAAGGACCGCATTCTGGACTACGTGGAACAATATCGACAACCCATGGAAACGAAGCGGCCATCAAGTTAATCTAGTCAGCGATTTTCCTTCCGCTGCTGCGAGAGATATCGGTACATCCCCTCTACATTTTCCGGGAACCATTCAGCGTAGCGCTGCCACTGCTCGTACTTGGGAAGCCGCACGACTTTTTTCGCCTCTTCCACACTCGCCCCCTTGCGGACTTGCTCCGCCACGGCCGCTCTGAGGTCTTCGAGGTAGTTGCGGAATTGTCGCACGTGCTCTTTCTTGCCGATCTTGCCATGGCCTGGGACCAGAGTCTCGAAGTCTAATTGCTCGACCTGTTTGAGCGATTCGATCCAGTCGTCCGGATAATCGCTCTGCATCGTGCGGTAGGCCACCGTCTCGACTGGAATAAAATCGACGGCAAAGAGTAGTTTGTTCTGCCGGAGCAGGACGACGAGGCTGTTGTCCGAGTGGTTCTTGCCGGTATAGATGAGGTCGATGTGCTTGCCGCCAAGGTCAATACCCATTCGGTCGGTGAAGGTGAGGTCCGGGACTGGAGTGTGTGGATCCGCTGCTTGGAGAATTTTCTCCCGCGCCGCCGCATGGCTGACGAAGCGTGCCTGATCGGCGAAGACGCTGCCGCCGGTGATGTGATCATCGTGGTGGTGGCTGTAGATCACATAACGGACCGGTTGATCGGTCAGGGTCTGGATCTTGGCCTTGAGCCAGATCGCCGCGTCGGAACTGATCGGATCGGTCGCGATCACGCCCTGCGGCGTCGTGATGAAAATAGATTGATGAAAGTGACGCCGGAACAGGTAGACGTCCTCGGTCAGCTTGGTGACTTCATCATCGGGCCGGGACTGTTGGGCAAATACCCTCTGGCCCTGAACCAACAGACATCCGACTATCAGCACAAAGAGAAACCATTTCGAGATCGACATGCCATTCTCTCCTGACAGATCATTCCGTGCCGCATGCTACCGGCCTTTAGCAGGCTGCGGAAAAACCCTCCGTTCATCCTTCGAGAGCCTCAGGACAAACGGAGTGCTCATTGAATGTACTGAGGTTTTCCGTTCGTGCTGAGCCTGTCGAAGCACACAAATCGAGTTATTCCGCAGCCTGCTAGGTTGTATTCTCCCGTTTGAGCGAAACGACTCCAGCCGTCTCGCTTGCTCCCTCTTGTCTCCACATCAGGATTACAGATGCAGCGGCTTGATCGGCGACATAACCGCTGCCGGATCGTGCTTCCACACCGATTCGTCCGCATCCACGTAGAGTTCCACCTCGTTCCCATCGGGATCTTTTAGATAGAGGCTCTGGCTGACCGTGTGATCGCTCATGCCGTCGATCGGGATCCCTGCTTGTTCCAGCTCTCGTTTGGCCTGACGCAGCTCATCGAGGCTGTCTCCGATTTTGATGCCGATGTGATAGAGCCCGCGACGCCTGCCCGATGGAGGCCCGGGCGCATCGCCGACTTGGATGAGCAAGAGTTCGTGGTGGGTACGGCCTGAGGTCAATGCCGCCGCCGCTCCGTTGAAGATCCGCCCAACCTCCTTAAATCCCAGCAGATCACGATAAAACGCCAACGAGCGTTCGAGATCCTTCACATAGAACACGACATGACCAAGGTAATGGGCTTTCATTTGATTCACCCCTTGTTAGGAACAGACTGCCTTAGCAATGCTCTGACCGCTGCATGCTCCAGCCCGACATCGGGACTTCGTTGCAGTGCGTCGTAATATTGTCTACCGAATCCCTCCCCCTCTTCCGTCGGGATGAGGAGCCTCTGCGCAGAAGCAAGCAGAGCTGAGATTTCCTCGGGGGTTGAGGGGTCGTCCTCTTCGCCGAGTTCATCGAGCTTGGTCATCAGTTGGGACAGCGGCCGCAACCAGGCGAACCAGGGATCGTTCAACACCAGCTGCAAAAATGCTCCATTGGACGTGATACGTCCATGCACGCGCTCATAGGACACCCGCTCGTTGTCCAGCAAGGCTTTGTGCAGACGAAGTAGAGCACGAAAAAGATTGTCCAGATGCGTGCGTGATCGGTCCGGACTCGACAAGATCCCCTCTCCTTGCTTACTTGCTTACCTCCGGACTTTCTTGTCCAGACTCATCGCTCCTCTCTCACGATGCGTATTTCAACGTCCTCCTTGCACGGACACCGACTCGAGTCCGGCACGGTCTTCCCCCATTCTGTCTCGTTCGATAGGTCCGGTAACAGGACTACCCAACATTCGGATCAGCATGAAGAACAAGGGGACAAACAAGACGGAAAGAATCGTCGCGGCGATCATGCCTCCGAATACTCCCGTGCCGATCGAATGGCGGCCGGCCGCGCCGGCTCCGCCGGCGACAACCAAAGGCACGACGCCGAGAATAAACGCCAATGAGGTCATGATGATAGGACGGAACCGAAGGCGCGCCGCTTCGACCGCCGCATCTCTCAACGGGAGGCCATGCTGGTACCGTTGATTCGCAAACTCCACGATGAGAATGGCGTTCTTGGCCGCGAGCCCGATCAGCGTGACGAGGCCGATCTGGAAATAAATATCGTTGGCCATCCCCGACAGCCATACCGCCGACAATGCGCCGAACACGCCGAACGGTACGGCCAGGATCACGGCAAACGGAACCGTCCAGCTCTCGTACTGAGCAGCCAGCACCAAAAACACCATAAGCAAGCCGAACGCAAAAGCGACAACCGACTGAGAGCCGGCCTTGCGTTCCTGATAAGAAATGCCGCTCCAATCGATATCGAACCCTTGAGGGGTCAATACCTCTTGTGCCGCCCGCTCTAACGCATCAAGGGCCTGGCCTGAACTGTAGCCCGGCGCCGCTGAACCCAGGACAAGGGCGGTATTGAATCCATTGAAGTGAGTGACGGGATCAGGCCCGCTGGAATAGGTCGTCGTGACCACTGTGTCGAGGGGGATCATTGTTGATTCTCGGCCATTCAATGCCCGAACGTAGATCTTGCTGATATCGGCCGGACGCGATCGATACTGAGGCTCCGCTTCGGTTTGGACCCGATAGACACGGCCGAATTTTACGAAATCGTTGATGTACAGGTTGCCGAAATAGGCCTGAAGCGTGTCGAACACTTCGGAGATGGGCACACCGAGCGCCTTGGCCCTCTCTCGATTGATTTTGGCGTGCACGCGGGGTGCGCTCACGCGAAAACTGGTACTGACCGCCCCGATCGACGGGTCCTGCCTTGCCTTTTCGACGAACTCCTGAGCGACCGCGCCAAACTGCTTAAAATCCCCACCGCTCGGGTCTTGCAGTTGCACGGAAAAGCCGCCGGTGGCGCCCAGGCCTCGAATCGAGGGAGCATTAAACGCCAGGATCAGTGCGCCTGGTATCTTCGCGAACTCTCCGAACGCACCACCGATAAGCGCCTTGACATGGTCCTGCTTGCTCTTCCGTTCATCCCAGTGCTTGAGCGGCGCAAAGAGGGTCGCCGTATTGGTTCCTCTGGTATTGAAGACGAAGTTCTGTCCCGACAGCGCTTGTGTTCCGTAGACCGCTGGCAAGGTATGGTAGTACTGCTCGATTCGATCGACGACTGCGTCCGTCCGCTTTTTCGACGCCCCATCCGGCAGCTGAACGACGGTAATAAAATATCCCTGGTCCTCTTCCGGCAAGAAGGCCATGGGGATCACCGTAAAAAATTTCACAGTGGCACCAATCACAATACCGCACAGCGCCAGCGAGAGCAGCATGTGTCTCAACGTGAAACCCACGCCTGTCGCGTACCGAATTTGGACCCACTCGAACAGCCGGTTGAACAATCCAAAGAAGCCTTTGCGTGGCCCATGGCTCGGCTTCAGCACGAGGGCACAGAGCGCCGGACTCAGCGTCAGTGCGACAAACCCAGAAATCGCGACGGAGACCGCGATCGTGATCGCAAATTGCTTGTACAATTGGCCGGTGATACCTCCGAGAAATCCCACCGGCACAAAGACGGCACACAACACCAGCACAATGGCGATCACGGGGCCGGCCACCTCCTCCATGGCCTTCTTGGCCGCGTCCTTCGGGGACAGCCCTCCCTCCATGTGGCGCTCCACGTTTTCCACAACCACAATGGCATCATCCACCACAATCCCGATGGCGAGCACCAGGCCGAAGAGGGTGAGGGTATTGATCGAAAATCCCAGGGCCGCCATCCCGGCAAAGGTTCCGATCAGCGAGACCGGAACCGCCAGGACGGGAATCAGTGTTGCGCGCCAGCTTTGAAGAAAGAGGTACACCACCAGGACCACCAAGACCATGGCTTCCCCTAAGGTCTTGACCACTTCCTTGATGGAGACATCGACAAAGCGTGTCGTGTCGTACGGAATGTCATACGTGACGCCGGGTGGAAAGATCTTGCTCAGCCTGTCCATTTCCCCGCGAATTCCCTTGACCGTGTCGAGGGCGTTGGCGCCGGGTAACAGAAAGGTGAGAAGCAGCGCGGTGGGCTTGCGGTTATAGCGGCCCTCGAGCACGTAGGATTGCGCCCCCAACTCGACCCGCGCGACATCTTTGAGACGAACCATCGACCCGTTCGGCATTGCTCGAACGATCATGTCCTCGAATTCGTGCACGTCGGACATGCGTCCGTCGGCAAAGAGCGGGAGGGTGAGCTCCGTGGAGATCGGCATGGGCTCCCGCCCGACGGTTCCGGCGGGGAAGTCACGGTTCTGTTCGCGCACGACATTCGCGATGTCGGTCGGTGTCAGACCCAACTGCGCCATCCGCACTGGATCAAGGACGAGACGCATGCTGTAGTTTTGTTGTCCGAAGACCAGCGCATCGCCGACGCCGGGCAAGCGCTTGATATTGTCGAGGATTCGCAGGATCGCGAAATTCGAGAGAAAGAGCGCATCTTGCTGCGGATCGTCTGAATTCAGCACCATAACCGTCAACAGATCCGGCGACATTTTTTTAACGGTCACTCCTTGACGAATGACTTCCGGCGGAAGCTGCGGCTCGGCAAGCTTCTGGCGATTCTGTGCCTGGACTTGCGCAATATCCACGTTCGTGCCGATTTCAAAGATCAGCTTGATGGTCATGTGACCATCGTTCGTGCTTGTCGAATCGAAATAGAGAAGGTGGTCGATCCCGGGAAGCTGCAACTCGATGGGGCGGGCGACCGATTCCGCCACGACTTCCGCGCTCGCGCCGGGATAGTCGGCTTCGATCTGCACCACGGGGGGAGTGATTTCAGGAAATTGAGCGATGGGCAGGGCCAACATTGCCACGAGCCCTATCACCACGACGATAATGGAAAGAACTGAGGCGAAAATCGGCCGATCGATGAAAAACCCGAGGTTCATTTTGCCTGTTCCGCGCCGCTGGCCGGCGATGGAGGCATCTCGGGTGTCGTTGAGGCAACCGTAACGGGCATGACCTGGGCTCCTGGTGCGACTCGTTGGAATCCCTCCACCATTACCCGTTCTCCGGCACGGAGCCCTTCCTCAATGAGCCACCAATCTCCTTGCCAATCCGTTGCCTTCACGTCTCGGACTTCCACCTGGTTACCCTGACTCACGACATAGACGACGGCGCCCTTTGGTCCCTGCTGGACCGCGCGTTGAGGAACAAGGATGGCATTGGGCTTCGACACTCCGTGAAAACGCACGGTCACGAACTGGCCGGGCAACAACACCCGATCGGGGTTCGGGAACACCACCCGCGCTTGCCGTGAACCAGTCTCGACCCGTAACCCGATATCCGCAAAATCCAACAGGCCCTCATGCGCATAGGTCGTTCCGTCCACGAAGATGATGGTGCCCGTCAACTTGTAGATTCCCGGGTGCTGAATCCGTTTCGACAGAGTGTCTCGCCGTCGTTTGAGGAGAAAACTCTCGGGCGCGCTCACGATCACGTACATGGGATCGACTTGATGAATAACGGTCAGGAGGTCCGTCTGCGCCGTGACCAGCCGACCCTGATAGTACCGCGTTCGCTCGATCAACCCGTCGACCGGCGCCACGATGAGCGTATTGTCTAGATCGAACTTGGCCTTGACCAGATCTCCTCTCGCCGCCTCCAGAGCGGCCCGCGCGGCAAGGTCCTCCGCGATCGCGTCGTCGACATCTTTCTGGCTGACGGCCTGCTCCTCGAGCAACGGCTTGACACGCGCCAGATCTTGCCTAGCCTGAACAACCCGCGCCTCGGCTTGCGCGACTCGTCCCTTCGCGCTCACGAATGCCGCCCGGAAGGGCACAGGATCGATCTCGTAGAGACGGTCACCTTGCTTGACATCGCGCCCCTCAGGAAAAAACCGTTGCTTGATGATGCCGGTGACTTGCGGACGAATCTCAACGATGCTCGACGCCTCGGCTTGCCCGATAAACTCCGGTTCATCGGGCACAGTCTGAGAAAAAGTTTCAACGACCTGCACTTCGGGGATCGGACGAGGCGCTGAAGAGCCGGCTTCGCCCTTGCAGCCGAACTGGCCAACTGATCCGACAACGAAAAGCACGCCGATGGCGATCCTCATCGGCGTCGGTTCGGTTCGCAGAGCAGTTTTCATGACATACACCCCGCAGGGAGGATCTGCGCAGTAGGCATAAGATGTCAAGGCCATAGACCTCTCCGATCTTTTCAGTCCAAGACACTCACCGCAATGGGCTTACGATGTAATCTCCTGAATGAAGTCCGCTTGCCAGAGCCTATAGGCAGAGACTTATAGAAGGAGGATCAACCATCAACGTGACTATAAGGGAAAACCCAGTTCAGCACAGTCTTTCGTGCAGGCCCTGGTAACAAACAAGGCCCTCATGACTTCACAAGTGTCTCCTCCCTCCACCTTAAGCGATGACCGGTCATCCGGATGAACACGTGTTCGCGGACTGTTGGCCCTCACGCGTAGGAGCCCGCCGCCTCTTCGATCAGTGCGACGATTGCATCGGCCTGTGAGGCCATGGACGCGTGGCTCGCCTGCAGTGTCACGGTCTTCTTTGGATGCATGCGCTCCGCCATCAATCTCTTATGTCTTGACACGATATATTTGCATATGCAACAATGTGCTCAATGAAGCTGGAATTACCAGAAATGAAACAAAACAAAGATAATATTGAACAGATAGTATGTGATTGTCTTTTGAGTCGTGCACGCATACTCAATCGTGTTCTCACAGGCATCTACGATGATGAATTCCGCTCCTACGGTTTGAAAGCAACACAACTCAATCTCCTGGTCCTTGTAGCGAGGGTCGGCCCCGTTCGACGTATCGACATTGGGAAGCGTCTTCATCTCGACCCATCAACGCTGACCCGGAATCTCAAGATAATGATGACCAATGGTTGGATAGAAGAGCTTATAGATGGAGAAGACGGTCGCGGCTCGCCGTTGCAAGTCACCGCGAAAGGTCGTGACCTTCTGAATCACATCGTTCCGTCTTGGCGAAAGGCGCAGGATCGCGCGCGAAAGCTGATCGGGGATGAGGGCGAGACACTTTTGAAAAGGCTCGCAGCAAACAAGTTCGGACTTCCGTCGGGGTAGGTGAGTTTTTTTGATTGTGTATTTGCATATACAAATATATGCCATTTGGGAACTTGCCGCGCAAGAAATCGAAAGGGGGGGGGAACAACATGACAAAACCAAGAATGTTGATCACGGCAGCGCTCGGGCAAACTGGGTTCCAAGCCGCATTGCTACGGATCGAGAAGAGGTTCCCGGTGTGTAATTTTGCGAAACGACGAGCAGACCTCCGGCGGTCTTCAGTCATCGGAGACAGACCACTGTCATCGATCGTGAACGTGCGAGGCAAATTCCTTGCTTGCCTGCTGCTGCCACTCACGATGTTTCTTGGGTGCAACCATCAAGACGAGCAATCCCGGCAGATTTCCCGGCCCGTGAAGGTCGTCCGAATCAGCGATGAGGCCGCCGCAGGGGTGATGAGTTTCGCCGGGGAAGTACGGGCACGATACGAGACGACCTTAGCCTTCCGGGTATCGGGCAAAATGCTTCACCGTCCCGTTGAGGTGGGAGATCGCGTGCACAAAGGTCAGCGCTTAGCGAGGCTGGATTCCAACGATTATCGACTTGGAACGGACGCACTTAACGCTCAGCTCAAATCCGCCCAGGCCGAACAGGATTTTGCCCGGGATGATCTGACACGTTACCGTGAACTCCTGAACCTGCGGGTCATTAGTCCAGCCGAGTTCGACCGGCATGACACCGCTTACATCACCGCGCGGGAACGGGTCGCGGCGCTGAACGCTCAACTGGGCCAAGCGACCAACCAATTACAGTACACCGATCTCCTGGCGGATCGGGACGGCGTGGTGACGGCGCTGGAAGCCGAGATCGGGCAGGTGGTGGCTGCCGGTCAGCCGGTCGTCAAGCTGGCCCGGCTTGATGAGAAGGAAATCCATATCGATATCCCTGAGCAGCGTGTGGCTGGAATCGAACTCTACCAGACAGTCCGCGTGACCTTGTGGGCCGGCGGCGACAGGCAAATCACGGCACGTATTCGCGAGATCGCGGCGGCGGCCGACCCGGCCAGCCGCACCTATCGAGTCAAGGCGACACTGCTTGAGGGACAGGATGAAGCACGGCTCGGTAAGACGGCGACGGTGTGGATTCCGTTGACTACCCCACCGCGCATCGCCGTTCCACTCTCCGCCGTATTTACCCCTCAGAACGAGTCTGGACGGCCGCGTGTATGGCTGGTGGACGAGCAGGCTGGCACGGTCAGATCCGTGCCGGTTCAGCTGGGCGAGGCACTGGACGGAGAGCGCATTGTCGTCGCGGGAGTCGTGTCCGGACAATTGGTCGTCAGCGCCGGCGTCCAGCGCCTAGCTGAAGGACAGGCGGTGCGCCTGCCGGAACAGGTCGCGGTGGCCATGCAAGGCTTCGTCGCCGAAAGCAAGGAGGATCAGCCATGAAGGATTTCAATCTGAGCGAGTGGGCACTCAAACATCGCTCCATCACCGGTTTTTTCATGGTGCTGGTGCTGCTCGGTGGAATTCTCGCCTATTCCCAGCTGGGACAGCGGGAAGACCCGACGTTCACCTTCCGGGTGATGGTCGTGAAAACCTTCTATCCTGGGGCAACCGCGCTGGAAACAGAGCAACAGGTGACCGACCGCCTGGAAAAGAAAATCCAGGAACTACCCAATCTAGACTTCATCCGCAGCTACTCGAAATCCGGCGAATCGGTCATTTTTGTCACACCCCGTGAAGATACGCCGGCTAAAGAAATTGCCGATCTCTGGTATCAAGTGCGCAAGAAGGTCGGTGACATCCGCATGAGCTTGCCGCCCGGCATCGTCGGCCCCTTCTTCAATGACGAGTTCGGCGACACCTACAGCCTCCTCTATACCTTTTCCGGGGAAGGCTTCAGCTACGCCGAGCTGAAAGCTGCGGCAGATTCGGCTCGACAGCAGATCTTGCGCGTCAAGGATGTCGAGAAAGTCGATCTCATCGGCGTCCAGGACGAAAAGATTTACGTCGAGTTTTCCGACAAGAAGCTGGCCGAACTGGGTCTGGACGCCGCATCAGTCGCTCAAGTACTCCAGGCGCAGAATGGCATGGTGCCGGCGGGAACAGTGTTTTCTTCACAGCGCAATCTCCCCATACGACTCACCGGCCCATTCGACTCGGTGGATAGCGTGGCGAACCTGGCGGTACGTCTCGAAGGCCGGACCATCAGGGTCAGCGATTTCGCCAAGGTGACGCGGGGCTACACCGATCCGCCGGAATTCAAGATGCGCTTCAACGGCAAGGAAGCCATCGGTCTCGGCGTGACCATGCACAAGAAAGGCGATGTGCTGGAACTGGGCAAAGCGCTTGAAACCACCATGACTTGGATCGAGGGGGAACTTCCGGTGGGGGTCGAGGTCGAACGGGTCGCCGATCAATCGCGCGTGGTCAAAACGGCCATCGGCGAATTCCTGCGCACCTTCTTCGAGGCGCTGGCGGCGGTGCTGCTCGTCAGCTTCCTGAGTCTCGGGTTTCGCACCGGCTCCGTCGTCGGGCTGACAGTGCCTCTGGTTCTGGCCGGAACGTTGCTGTGCATGTGGCTCTTGGACATGGAAATCCATCGCATTTCGCTGGGCGCCTTGATTCTCGGGTTGGGCCTTCTGGTGGACGACGCCATGATTGCGATCGAGATGATGGCGCGCAAACTCGAAGAAGGGTGGGATCGGATGCGCGCCGCGACTTTTGCCTACCGCGCTACGGCGTTTCCCATGCTGACCGGAACCTTGATCACCATTGCCGGCTTTCTACCGGTAGGCCTGGCTAAGTCGCAAGCCGGTGAATACACGGTGGCGATTTTTCAGGTGATGGCCATCTCGCTGTCCCTATCGTGGATCGGTGCGGTGGTCTTCACACCCTATCTGGGCTTCCTGATGCTTAAAATCAAGGGCAAGGGGGACACATCCGACCACGACCTTTTTGACACGCCGTTCTATAATCGCTTGCGCCGCTGGGTGGATCGTTGCGTGGAACATCGCAAGACAGTGATCATTGGGACAGCCGCGCTGTTCGGCGTCGGCGTCGCAACTTTGACCCAAGTCCCCGAACAGTTTTTCCCG
The DNA here is from genome assembly GCA_029194675.1 of Nitrospira sp. Lineage (NCBI taxonomy): Bacteria > Pseudomonadati > Nitrospirota > Nitrospiria > Nitrospirales > Nitrospiraceae > Nitrospira > Nitrospira sp. The sequence continues at coordinate 35,081 of JARFXP010000006.1, forward strand.
TTGTCCAATCGGCCGGAAGTCATCATCGACCTGTGGCTGCCGGAGGGCAGTGCCTTCGCGCAAACTGAAGCGGTCGCCAAGCGCATGGAGACGCTGCTTGCCACAGATGAGGATGTGGTGAATTACGCGGCTTATGTCGGCAGCGGCAGCCCGAGGTTTTTCCTCCTGATCGTGCAACAACTGGTCAATACCAACCTCGCCGAATTCGTCGTGATGACGCGTGACAACGTGGCCCGCGAACGGGTCATGCAACGCATCCGCCTGGCTTTCGCCACGGATTTCCCGGAAGTGCGGGGACGCGCCATGCGGCTCAATGTCGGGCCACCGATGGACTATCCGCTCGTGTTCAGGGTGTTCGGTGAAGATCCCAAGATCGTTCGAACCATCGCCGACCGGGTGGCCGAGGTCGTGCGCGCCAACCCCAACGCGGTGGATGTGAACGACGACTGGCACGATCGCATTCCTTCGTCTCGTCTCGTACTCGATCAGGACAAGGCGCGTGCACTCGGCGTCTCGACTTTAAACTTGTCGCAAACCTTGCAAGCTCACTATACGGGAATTCCCGTCGGACAGTTCCGCGAGGACGACAAACTCATCGACATCGTCTGGAGGGCGCAAAAGAACTTGCGCGGCGCCGCCCACGAGTTACCCGATGTGGCAGTGCGAACGGCCAATGGAAAATCTATGCCGCTGGCGCAACTGGTCACATCCGAAACCGTTTTCGAGGATGGCGTCCGATGGCGCCGTAACCGCTTCCCGGCAATTTCAGTTCGGGCCGATGTGGTAGACGGCATGCTGGCGCCCGATGTAGCCGCCCAGATCGTTCCGAAGCTCGAGCCCATCAAAGACAATCTCCCCGCCGGCTATTTCATCGAAACCGGCGCGGCCAAGGAAGACGCCTGGATCGCTCAGAAGTCGATCCTGATCTGGATTCCGCTGGTCGTGATCGCCACGCTTATCCTGCTGATGATGCAGCTACAGAACCTGTCCCGAACGTTCCTGGTGTTCGTCACGGCTCCTTTGGGTGTGATCGGAGCGGCATTCGCCCTGTTGCTGTTCGGCGCTCCCTTCGGTTTCGTAGCCCTGCTCGGCATTATCGCCCTGGCCGGGATGATCATGCGGAACTCGGTGATCCTCGTGGATCAGATCGAGCAGGATGAAAAGGCCGGTCGGGATACCTGGACCGCCATCGTAGAATCGACCGTCCGGCGTTTCCGGCCCATTCTCTTGACTGCAGCGGCAGCTATCCTGGCGATGATTCCGTTGTCGCGCAACGATTTCTTCGGACCGCAGGCTATCGCCATCATGGGCGGACTCACGATCGCGACCATACTGACCGTGTTCTTCCTGCCCGCGTTGTATGCAGCCTGGTTTCGGGTCACACGGAACCATGCTCATGCAGATGCCTCGCCGGCAGGGTCGAATAAACTTGTGTTTCCCAGGGATTCAGTAATGGTTGATGGAGCGATTGCCGTGACGACGCGCTATTCACTACCACTTGTCGTCCTGACGATCGTCATGTTAGTGGGGTGTACACCGACGCGTGTGAGTGATCGGGTACCATTATCGATTCCGACGGATTGGAATCATGCCCCAGGTGTTCAAGACAATTCTAATCAGACCGATCTCAAAGAATGGTGGCGAGGATTTCGCGATCCACTGCTGAACGAGTTGATCATCGAAGCATTAGCCGCTAACCACGATCTTAGAATCGCAACGGCTCGCGTTCGAGAGGCCAACGCGATAGTCACTGTCGCGGAATCAGCACTCTACCCCAGTGTTGATTTCTTTTCCTTTGGCGGCCGGGAAAAGCGAATTGACCGGATCATCGCAGTACCAAATGGCCAGGGAGGAACACAGCTGGTCATACCCACCGTCAATGTCGGCACCGGTGGTCTTGCTGCACGGTGGGAGGTAGATGTTTTTGGTGCCAGGCATCTTGAAGCCGAGGCAACGGGTGCTCAGGCCGCTGGAACCGAAGAAGAACGGCATGGAGTACAAGTGGGATTGGTGGCTCAGGTGGCGACGAACTATCTGGAACTACGCGGCGCACAGGAACGGACTGCGATTCTGCGCGAAAATATCGACATCCAACGGGAAAGGCTCAGAACTTTGCAGGCCTTTTATCGTGCGGGTTTAACGAAAGAAACCGAAGTTTCCCGGCAGGAAGCCTTACTGCATAGCACCGAGAGTGCCCTCCCGGGATTGAACGCAGCAGAAGTCACTCTGATCCATCGCCTCAGCCTGTTGCTGGGCGAATCTCCGGCGAAACTTGAACACCGGCTTGTTGCTGCAGCAGTTCATCCTTCCGACCTGCCGAGTATCCCAAACATGTTGCCTTCAAGCCTCCTACTACAACGGCCTGATCTGCGCCTTGCGCAAACCGAAGTGAGTGCGGCAGCGGCCAGCCTTGGTGCAGCGCGGGCCGATTTGTTCCCGAAGCTGGTGCTGTCGGCGAGCGGCGGAATCGGCGCGCTAGCCGTCGGGGGATATCCGACTCTGGTGGAGGGTGTGTATGCGCTGGGGGCTGGCCTCACGGCTCCGATATTCAATGCGGGACGCATCCGGGCTCACATCGCTGCCGCGGACGCGCGGCTGGATCAAGTCGCGGCGAAGTACGAAAAAACCTTCCTCCTCGCCTTGGAAGACGTGGAAAATGCCTTTGTCGCCCATACCTCGTCGAAGGAGCGCCGCGAACAACTATTGAAGGCCGAAACAGCAGCAGAGAAAACGTATCGATCCTCCGAAGCCTTATATCAGAGGGGAGCGAGTGATTATTTATCCCTGCTGGATGCTCAACGCACCAAACTTTCAATCAACGACGAGCGTGTCAAAGCTGAAACCGCAGTTCGTGTCTCGTTGGTCTCGCTTTCCAGGGCATTTGGTGGCGGTTGGGCCGTGGACGCTCAGTAAGCCGAGGAAGTGATAATGACCCCGTGAAAATAGCAGAGAAGGACTCAGTCGTGCGGTTCCGAAAGAGTAAATCGGTGAACCCAGATGTGACCCGCGCCCCTGATGACCGCACCACCATACGAATGGCCGACCAGCAAGATCGGGCCACCTTGAGCTGCCGCGAGTTTACTTGTGCGATCGATATCATCCGCCAGTGATGTGAGTGGGTTCTGCGTCGCACAAATTCGATAGCCCTTCGCGTGCAGCGGTGGAATGACGTGCCGCTAACGTGAACCGTCGCCCCAAGCTCCATGCACTAAGACGATGTGGGGTTTAGTCGTCATCGCGGTTCTCCTCTCTGGACATTTCATGCTCTAGCTCAGCCCAACCTCTTTCAGAAGAGCCTGAGCACTTGCTTTTTCAACATTGTTAGACGCAAACTGACTATCACCGGTAATGAGCTTCCTATCTTGGTGGGTTTTTCCGGTGATGTCGCTATTGAGGATCTCAACACCGAGTTCCTTCAGCTTCTCGGCGACAAACCATGGCATCGGACCAGGCATGTATCCGATATCGGGATTTTTCTTGTCGATGGAATCGGGGAAGACACAGATCTTGTAGCCCTTATACATGAAGTCATCCTTGGACTCCCCGAGCGCCGCCGATAGCAACGCCGCCGGCCCATGGCATTGGGAAATAACATATTTGTCCTTCCTCATCGCCCATTCGAGAACATGCTTGATGTCTTCGCTGTGAGGGATTCCAATTAGGGCACCATGCCCCCCCGGGATGAAGACAGCTATATACTTTGAGTCTTCTCCAAGTTTGTTCTCGATAACATCCGAAAGCTTGAGCGGGCTTTTAAGTTTTTCCAAGTACTTGTGATATACGCTCTGGACAGCTTCGTCTTCTTTCGGCAACGCCCAAAGTTCCAGCTTGACGGGGTTGCCCGACAAAGTCGCGATGTCGAATTCGAAGCCGGCCTTGTTCATATGGTACATCGGAAGCAGCATTTCAACCGGGTGGTTTCCTGTGGAAAACATCGTGCCGTTCTGCATGAGAAGGTATCTCTCATCAGAGGCAATCATCAGTACCTTCCATTTCCCCTCGCGATAGGGGCTTGGGTAGTCCGCCCCTTCCAGATCGGATTTGGACGAGGTGTACTTTTCTAGGGAGTAGGCCGAAGGAAAGAAGGCGTTATCCTCAGCCGGATCCGGAGTGGGTACTTTGCCAGCTTCGGCATCCTTATTTGTCATGGCTTTCCTCCTCTCGCTTGATTCGTGAATTGAAGATGCATGGTTTCCCTTCATGCGAGTGTGACATCGATTGAGACCACCACTCGGTAGAATCCTAGTCGCATGTTCAGTGAAGAAATTACACCGTAGCAAAGGCTGTCCGATTGGGGCAAGGGAAAGTTTGTCGGTTTTTCATAGCTGGTTTTCTTGTGGGCTATGCAGCTTTGCATGGCCTGATTTGTTCTCTCCGGTTGCTCCCCTCTCGTCTATCAGTTCATGACCCTGCATCGGTTCGCCTTGTTACTTTCAAGCATAAAGCTCCGGCACTTCGTTACGGCCTGACGGTTCTCCACGGTGGGCCTAGACTTGCGCCTTAGTTCGCTACCCTCGTACAATGGCCTCCCACCCTCACTGAGTTTCTGAAACACACGAGACTGAAGGAACAGCTTGAGAAATCTTTGAGCGCCATTGAGATGGTCAAGAAGTTATTAATGGGTCATGAAGAGATTATTCAGTCGTTGCGAGTGGATCTTGAAAGTTGTGGCGATAAGTTTCACGACTCCGGTACGAACGATTTTCTCACCGGACTCATGGAGCGACATGAAAAGATGGCCTGGATGCTACGGGCCGTGGTGGAGTGAAAGAGTCGTTTAGGAGACTCGGGGATCCAATTATCTGAACGGCGCCTCACGTGACTTCAGGAAAGACAGAGGACTTGAAGTTCGCCACAGATCTCAAAATTGAGCTGCATGATTCAGGTTGTTAGGGAACTCCTACAAAAAGGAGTGGTACAGCAGCAGGGCCCCGTACTGTTGGCGTCAAAACCGGTCGAGGTGTCTGGACTGATCGACGAGGCGGCGACCGCACTTGCCAAAGTCTAATCCCAACATAGTGCATGGCCGGGGAGCAACTTTTCTGGCTTACATTAAACAGCTCTGTATCGGACATTGAAGATGCCGATGGGGACATGAAACGAATATGTCGATGCAACAATCACAAGGAGGAGGGGGCATCATGCGAAGCAGGAACCTAGCCCGGATGATTCACGACTCGTGACACAAAAAAGCCATCGAGGCTCCGAACTGTGCTATAGGAGCGGTGTTCAGGCGCTTCTATACCCAGGGAAGGAGAAACCCGATGGCGACAGATTGTATACCGCAAGTGACGTTCGAATTCTATGACAAACTGCGGCCGGTCGTCGCTCGGTTCGACCAGACCCAGGCCAGCACCGATGGTGGAGCGGTGTTGCTGAAGGCCCTGGATGCCCAGCTCCAGTTGACCGATCGGTTGGCCGGGTGTTTGGTGGACCGCCGGGATCCCGACAAGATTCGACACACGGTGCGGGAGCTGCTGCGCCAACGGCTCTTCGGCCTGGCCTGTGGCTACGAGGATGCGAACGACGCCGCCCGGCTGGCAGAGGATCCGCTGCACAAACTGGCCGTGGGACGAGATCCGGTGACGGGAGCGGCCTTGGCCTCGCAGCCGACCCTGTCGCGCTTTGAGAACGCGGTGGGACCGTGGACCTTGGCGCGGATGGGACGGACCCTGGCGGTGACGGTGATCGCGCACCATCGAGAGCGGCTGAAGGGGCACGCGCAGCGCATCACGATTGATCTGGACCCGACGGATGATCCCACCCATGGGCAGCAGGCATTCACCTTCTTCAATGGGCACTATGGCACGTGGTGCTACTTGCCCTTGGTGGCGACGCTGACCTTCAACGACGAAGCCGAGCCGTATCTGGTCGCGATCGTGCTCCGCCCCGGCAACAGTCCGGCGACGTGCGGCGCCGCTGGTCTGCTGCGCACGCTGGTGCGCCGCCTGCGGCAGGCGTTCCCGGGGGCCGCGCTGCGGGTGCGTGTCGATGGCGGCTTCGCCGGGAACGAGTGGCTCGACGTTTTGGAGACGCAACGGGTCGAGTATGTGGTGGGGCTGGCGAGCAACGCGCGGCTGGTGCGGCGCGCGGGGCGGCTCTTGGGCGAGGCCTATGGCCTGTCCAAGTACAGCGGCCGCACCGAGCACGTCTACGGGGAGACCCGCTATGCGGCCCGGAGTTGGGCGCATCGGCGGCGGGTGATCATCAAGGCTGAAGTCGTGCGGCGGCCCGGGCGGGATCCCAAATGCAATCCCCGTTTCGTCGTGACCAATCTGCGTGAGGCCCCGGCGACGGTCTATGCCGTCTATTGTCAGCGCGGCGAGATGGAGAACCGCCTCAAGGAGTTGCACAACAAGCTGGCGTTGGGGCGGACGAGTTGCTCGCGGTTCTGGGCCAATCAATTTCGGGTCCTGCTCACCACTGCGGCGTACGTGCTGCTCCAAGACTTGCGGCGGCGCGCTCAGGGGACCGCCTGCGCCACGGCGCAGGTCGCCACGTTGCGGGAGCGGCTGCTGAAGCTGGCCGTGTGGGTGGAACGATCCGTTCGCCGACTCGTCTTGCACTTGCCGCAATGCGCCTCCTGGGGCGACACCTGGCGCCGCGTCGCCATCGCGGTCGGCGCTACACCCGGCTAACGGCACTCGCGGCAGGAAGAAACCGGTCGCAGTCCGCACACACGACGGGAGACGTGTCGCTGCACCAGCCCTCGCTACGCGTCCATAGGGCCGGCTGACGGCTCGATTGTGAGAAACACGCTTTTCAAGAGGCCAGTCCCTGCCATTTCCAGGCTCGACACCTTCACGGTGCTGCTCCCCTGACGTGATCCAGCTCATCGTGAATAATGCAGGCTAGGAGCGAGTGGAGCCGGAGTCGCAGGGTTAGTGCTCGGGAGCCTGATTCTCGCGGGTTGGGGCTTAGGAAATGCGTCGGCTGAGACACCAACTCCGTCGACAGATTTTCAGAGCCTGACCCAAAGCTGGGACAAGAAGTTACCCGGCACCTCTCGGTTTACCGTCTTGAGTGATTTCGGCGGGGCAGCGGTGCGGGACAATGAGACAGGACTGGTCTGGGAACAATCGCCGGAGACGAAAACCGTGAATTGGTTGGGTGCACGATTTCAGTGTACGAGCCGAAAGATCGGCGGACGCATGGGTTGGAGACTCCCATCGGTGCACGAACTGGCAAGCCTGGTGGATCCTTCCGTATCACCGGGCCCCACTCTGCCGGCAGGACATCCCTTCGCTAATGCCCAAGCTGCTCACTATTGGTCGGCGACATCGTTCGCTGGTAAACCGACCCACGCATGGAACGTAGGCTTCGTCATGGGCATGGTGCACGACATCAAAATAACGGACAGTCATAATGTCTGGTGCGTGCGTGGAGGGAATAATGCGGATGCGTATTAACTCTGAGGATGACCTGGTGGAGCCTTAGAGACCTGAGGTGAAGTCGTGTCGTTGCATAGGACATCCGCTCATCACCCGGCAAGGTTGTATGTCACCGGACCAGCGCCCGATCATCCGCCAACACGGTGATCGCGATTCCGCCGGGCTCGGCCGCGTCGCCGGGCTGACAGACAAGTCTTGCCCCTTGCGCCACCAAGCCCGCGGCTTTCTCAGCCGTACGATTGTAGACCTGAAGCTTGAAGCCCGCCTTGATACTTGGTGTAGATCTTGACGATCTCGTCACTCACGACCATGCGTCTTATCACTCGCGTAAAAATGCCCCCACAGACCTTCCCCGCTTTGGACAGAGCGGACCTTCTCTTGTGTCTAGACGGATCATGGTGGACCGCCTAAATTCCAACGACCTTCGGTGGTAGTTTTCCTCCCTCGCTCAGTAGTCGATCGAGCATCACCCGAGGACAGACATTGTGCTCGATGTAGGTGAGAAGGTTTGTGCCGACGCTGCGGATCAGCTGCTCCGCCTCAGCGTCCAGGCATTTGCCCTCGTCGTCGAAGACGCTGCGGACATTCGCGATTGAGATCGGCATCGGCAACACGACCCCTCCGACATGGGAGACTACGCTCCGCAGATGCTCTAAAGATTTCACGGCACCGATCGTGCCGCCCGCAATACCTAGTAACGCAACCGGTTTACCGGTCAAGGCGGACGGATAGCCGAGACTTTCGATGACGTGCTTCATCACACTGCTGAAACTGCCATAGTACTCAGGCGTGGCCAGAATGATCCCCGTGGCTTGTCCCACTTTCTGTTGGAGCTGTTTCGCATCCTTAGACTGTGGGTCGGTCCCAGGCGGTGGCAGATTCAACGTGACAGGGTCAATGACCTCAGTTGAGACCTTTGGATGCTTCTTCAGTTCGTCAAGGACGAGGGCAGATGCCATGTTCGTGTAGTTTCCCGGACGCACGCTGCCGTTGATAATGACGATGTGAATCTTGTCGGATGAGCGAGGCATCGGTTCCCCCTGACACCAGAATTATTCCCACTTGTCTCGTCCGTCTGTTTGAACACCCGTATCACCCGTGCGATACAACCCACCGACTCGCGCGAACTCGCCTTGGTGCAAGAATCGTAGAAACTTTCCTCATCCTGGCCGAAAGACACATAGAATGCTCCAGTGGACCCGTCGGAGCAAGTACGTTCCTGGATACGTATCGAACGGCTCCTGAAGCCACACCTCAGCCCCTGTGTCGTTGCTCGCCTAAGCCGAGACGGAGCGCTTCGACATCCAGCTCCTGTTCCAAGCGGTGCAACACTTCGTCGCTGATCGTGCCCTCATCCCGGAGCCGAATCAACGCCGAACGTTCGGCTGCCAAGGTCTTTTCTCTGAGCCGAAGAAAGGCTTCGCTCGTTTCTTTCTTACAATCAGGATCGATCTCGGCATCCGGCGAGAAACGCCGCAGGCGTCGGCCATAATGTAATTCCAATTGTTCGACATGAGTCGGTTTCGGCCAATCTTCCTTTGTCAATTCGCTCAGACGGGACAATGCCGCGCCGGCAGCCTGGTGGCGAGCCTGCATTTCTTCCTCCTCTCCCTCCGAACCGCCGCTCACTCCGAGTGTCCGGATCAACGGAGGCAACGTCAGCCCTTGGACGACTAACGTGGCAAGAATCACTGTAAAGCTGAGGAGGATGATTTCAGACCGGAAGGGAAATGGTGTGCCGGTGCCGATTGATACCGGCAACGCCATCGCTGCAGCCAAGGTCACAATTCCCCGCATGCCCGTCCAGGCCACCAAAAAAATATGCGGCCATGGCGGCAGCGGATCTCGGGCGCGGAGCGTTGGGCTCAGGTATCGGGGGATTGTCGCGCTCAAGGGAACCCATGCCAATCGAACGACGATGGCTGCCCCACTAATGAGCGTCCCGCCGATAGCGAGAGACCACAGTCGATCCGAGGGAACGGTCTCTCGGAGTGTGCCGAGCTGCAAACCGATCAGGATGAAGATCACACCGTTCAGCACGAATACGACCAAATCCCACACGGCACGTCCATGGAGCCTGGTGATCGGCGCGACTACCTTGCTGAAGTGTTGCCGTAGGTATAAGCCACCGGCAACGCAGGACAGTACGGCGGAGGCATGGATCACTTCGCCAATCACCCATGCCACGTAGGGAGCCAATAACGTCGCTGCGATCTCGGTAAAGCTGTCCCCAATGGCATGGAGCGCCCTTCGCGTCACCCATCCGACCAGAACTCCGACCATGACGCCCGCAACCGCAGCATACACAAAGTGGAGCAGCGCCTCTCCCACCACGAAACCGCCGCTGACGACTGCTGCGACGGCGGCCTGATAGAGGACCAATGCCGTTGCATCGTTGACAAGACTTTCGCCTTCCAGGATCGTGACGATCCGGCGCGGCATGTTGAGCCGTTTGCCGATGGCGGTGGCCGATACGGCGTCCGGTGGAGAAACGATGGCGCCGAGTGCAACGGCTTCAGCCCAACCGAACCCCAACACAGCATGGGCGACTCCGGCGACAGCCGCCGTGGTCGCCAGTACAAGCCCCACCGCCAAGAGTGAGATCGGACGGATGTTCCGGCGGAAATCTCGCCAGGATGTGAAATAGGCGGCCGCCCAAAGGATGGGCGGCAGGAATACCAAAAAGATGAGGTCGGGGTTGAGCGTGACCGTGGGCATCCCCGGGACAATGGCCAAGAGGAGCCCGCCGATCACCAGCAGAATCGGGTAAGGGATCAGAATTCGTTGTGCTACCGTCGTCAGAACCAGGACGACGGCAAGCAGCAGAATAATGACCTCAAGCTGATGCAGACTATCCATTCACCTGAGGCAACCGAAAACCATCAAGGCGCAAGAGGCGCCCATCATTTTTCGATATCGAACCTGTCGTTCTTCCACCAGTACTAGCCGCAGTCGAGCTCCACCAGGGGATAGCCCTGCTCGGCAAACTCCACCACCGTCGCCGCTCTAAGTCATCACAGACTTCCGCTTTTTCAAGTTGTTCCATCACATGAAATCGCAAGGCCATAGCATCGTCCACGGATTTCAGATGAAACGCATGGTCGGCCATACCGGTGAACTGATTCCCGGGTCACTGACGCCGGATTGTTCGAGTGAGGTCTTCATCAAGAGCACTCAAGATAAGGCGAAGAGCCTCATTCCAGCCGGACACGAGCGCCTCGGGCTTCTGTTCCATGACGTTCACTTCTTTCCGATACTCCTGATGCCACAGAACCTCTGCCTGACCTGACGCCTCATGAAGGAGGAAGAATTGGACAACCAGAACAGCCTTTGCAGGAGTCGCACGATAATCTCCATATAGTGCCGTCAGGGTCCCCTCGAGCATGTGCGTGGCGGGCAATGGCCCTGACGAACCCATGACATACTGAAACAGGCCGGCCCTTGTCAGCCAGTTCATGACCTGTTGGGTGATCATGGCATTGGGTGGGACAAACCACTCGTTGTAGAAGTCTCCTTCGTAACGTGCATCGCTCGTGCGATACACCAACTCCTTTCCTTCAAAAGCCGGCGAGACTCGAAATTTTCGAACCTTCAGGACGGTCTCAGGAATCGAGGCACGCGTCTCACCTGGGTGTACCGCCTCCAGAATATAGGAGTGCTTCTCCGGATAGCTCCTGTCGAGATTCACGCAACCGCCAAGCACGAGCACGACAAGGCAGACGCCGATGAAATCCGGCACTGCTATCCCAGATGGGTTATCGCTTTGTTGCCCCTGCCCGAGGCGGAGGTTCGCCCAAGAACACTTGAGCGGGATATTGTTTCGCATTGTCGGTTATTCCCCGAAGGTTCTCTGAGATGATTCGGAGATTCTCCACTGTGTCCTCGATATCTTGACTCTTATTTGCGAGCAGCGTGTCTACTCGCCGGAGGCTCTTCTCCAACCGGTTCGAGGCATCTGGAAACCTGTCGGACGCGATCCTAATCTGTTTGGAGATGTGTGACAACTCCATGACCAAGTTTTTTGCCCCTTCCATCGTGCGGGCTGCGTCCGACACGATGCTTATCAACTCAGGGCGCTCCAGAACCAGGCGACCTTGTTGAGCGATCCTCTCAAGCTCGGCCAGCACTCGGCCTGTCTGGCTACTCAATGCTTGCATATTTGTGTCTTTGGCCACTTTCGTCACTTCCAGTACAAGGCTATCGAGATGTCTGGCTATTGTGTGGATGTCGGCTTTTTCCAGATCTCTGGCTATGGTATGGAGAGCAGTACCCAATATACTCAGGTTGCTCGGAGCAGAAGGCAGATACACAGCTTGAGGTTTCCACGGCACTTCTAGTGCCGGATACTCTTCCGGATCGAGGTAATCCGCTTCTAAGTACACCACGCCAGTCACGCCTTGCGAGGCCAGCCGGACCCGAAGCCCCGCTGTAATCCTGCCGCCACGCTCCGCTTTTTTTTCTTCTTCCGTGAGATGGGGCGCCAGATCAGCGGCGGCTCCACGGACGAGGATATAGCGCCCATAGCGCTGCAAGTCTTCTTTGCCGAGTTCTGCCCGATAGACATCGCCCACGAAATCGATCGCTTCGACCGTTCCGACCTGCACGCCGCGATACTTGATCGGCGATCCGACCGCGAGGCCTTGGACGGATTCGTCAAAATAGCTTTCCCAATACACCACCTTCTTGAACCACTTCCCTCCACTCAGCGCGACGATCGCGATGATCGCTGTGACCAATCCGAGCACGAGAAAGACGCCGATCTTATGATAGTTGGCCTTGGCGCTCATCGCTCTCCACCCCTGTCCTTTCCGGCGGTCTCGGTCGACACAGCAGGATTAAGAAATTGACGCACCCAGGGATTGGTGGCCTGCTCGCGTAACTCCTGAGGCCGTCCTATCGCGACGATCTTTTTGACCCCCTTGTCCAACATGATCACCCGATCGGCGATGCTGTAAATGCTCGACAGCTCATGTGTGACGATGACGAACGTGATCGCAAGATTGCGGGCAAGGTCGAGAATCAATCGGTCGAGTTCTGCCGAGGTAATCGGGTCGAGTCCCGCAGAGGGCTCATCCAGAAAGAGAATGTGCGGGTCAAGCGCCATGGCGCGCGCGATGGCCGCACGTTTCTGCATGCCGCCGCTGAGTTCGGACGGCAGGTAATCCAGGAACGTTTCCAGCCCGACCAACTTGAGTTTCATGCGAGCGATCAAATCCATGGCATCCGACGGAAGGGCTGTGTATTCTTCCAGAGGCAGCCGGACATTTTCCAACAGGGTCATGGAACCGAACAGGGCGCCCATCTGATACGCGACCCCGATGCCCTTGAGAATATTGATGCGCTCCTCTCCCTCGGCCGTCACGATGTCCTTCCCGCCGATGAAGATCTGCCCGGCGGCGGGCCGGTAAAGACCGATCATGTGTTTCAGCAATGTGCTCTTGCCACTGCCGGATCCCCCGAGAATGGCGAAGACCTCGCCACGATGGATCTCGAAAGAGATGTCGTCGATCACCACTGAGCCATCGTAGGCGGCGGTGAAGTGTTGCACTTGAATGATGGGCCTGTCCTCATTCGGGAGCATGACGTGCAACTGTTACAAGCCTAAGGCATAGAAAACCACGGCAAAGAGGCCATCCACAATGGCGATGAGCACGATGCCGCTGACGACTGCGCTGGTAGTCGATTGGCCGACCGCACTGGCGCCTGTTTTGGTCTCCAAACCGCGAAGGCAGCCGATGGCGGCTACCACAATGCCGTAGACGAATGATTTCAGCAGCCCACCCATGAGGTCCCCCACTGTCACGTCCGACAGGACTTGGTTCACATAGGTGACCAGCGGATACCCCAGCGACCGCATCACTATCGCTCCTCCCATCAAACCGAACAGGTTGGCGAACACCGTCAAGACCGGGATCATCGCCACCGCCGCTATGACACGCGGCAGAACGAGGAATCGGACCGGTTCAAGCCCCATCGTACGCAGCGCGTCGATTTCTTCCCTGACCTTCATGGTTCCCAGTTCTGCGGCAAAAGCCGAACCGGACCGGCCGGCCAGGATAATTGCGGTGATCAAGGGGCCCATCTCGCGGAGCATCGCTAATCCCAGGAGATTGGCGACGAAAATGTCCGCCCCAAACCGGCGCATCGGAATGGCGGACTGAAACGCCAAGATGAGTCCGAGCAGCACGCCGATCAGTGCAATGATGGGAAGCGCATCAACCCCGGACTGCTCCGCCGCAAGCCAGGCATCTCGCCATCGTACAAGACGGGGACGGCAGGCAGCACGGAGTAACATCACCGCCAGCTCCCCGACGAAGGTCAGAAGGGACTGAAGGTCCCGCCACAATTCAGCCGTGGCTTTTCCAACCTGCTCAATGATCGAAAGCGGCTCACGGCGGCGTCCCGGAGGACGCTCAATTGAGATGCGCCCATAGATGTCCAGAAGGCGCCGGACTTCTTCCCGCAGCCCTTGAATTGCGGCATCACCGCCGGTGCGGATCTGCAACTGCTGAAGGTCGATCAGGAATGCAACCCCAGCGCCGTCACAATAGCTCACGCCTGACGCATCGATCACGAGACGACGTGGTTTCCCTTGTGTCAGTAGCTGTCGGCCTTGTTGCCACCACTTCCCGGTCGTGCCCGAATCCCACCGTCCCGTCATAAAGAGCGTGAGCGTCCCGCCATCGGGTGAGATTCGCACATCCAACGAATTGATAGACGCCTCTGCGACTGTAGTCATAATTCAATGACCCTATTATGAAGCCTCCTCAACTCCTCCCAGAGAAGTGGTTCGCCGCTTGAGGCGCGTCAGCTCAAGGTCATAGTGATGCCCGTGATTGAGTACGATCTCACCGGTCAGGACCTCGAAAATCGAGCGAGGATTGTTCCACCAGCCAGCGCAGCATTTTCTCAGACCGAACGAGGCCGATCAGACGACGATTGTCCTGGTTCTCGACCACGGGGAGCCAGTCGATGTCGTGCCGACTCATCAAGTCGCCGACCATCAGGCTCCTATCATCCGGAGTCACCGTAAGGGGATCGGCGCGCATGAAATCCCACACCTTGGTTGACGGCTGCTTCCCTTGCGCAAAAGCTTCAAACAATTCGTTTCTGGTGACAATGCCTTCCAAATGTCCCTTCTCATCCAAGACGCTTAGATATTCCACCGCAAGCCCATCAAACATGCAAACGGTGCTTTCAAACGTATCCTCAGGGGAAAGGCGGTGGTCCGGAACCGCTTCCATGAACTCGGACAGCGGTCGGCGTTCGAGAGCCGTCCACGCGTGGCTCAAGGATCGGTTCAATCTGGGTCGCCGCCACCGCAACGCCTGAGCGACGAGATTGCGGAAGGGAGTCAGCGCTCCGGAAATTTTCGAGAAGACCTCCTTGCCCATCACGAGCACCTCAACCGTGGTGCGGGCACGGACGCTCCCGATGCGCACGTTGCCGTCGAGGAGCGCGATCTCGCCGAAAAACTCTCCCGGTCCAAGCACCGCCATAAGCTGCTGTTGTCCTGTAGGGTCAAGCCGGAGGACTTCGACCTCGCCCTGTTCGATCACATAGAAACTCATCGCCGGCTCACCTTCGGCAAAGATCAAGTCGCCGGGCCGATAATGAGCCCTGGCGATCCGTTCCGTTTGGTTGACCCTCGGATGCGCCAGGTCGCGCGGAAAGAACAGCTCCCAAGTCCAGTCGAACGCAACTTTGATCCGGCGGGACCAAGACGGTGATTTCAGTAGATACACGGTTCGCCACAGCCACCAAGCCGGAAACCCGGAGAGACGCACACCCATAATTTCTGCGACCGCCTTCCGCTCTCCGATCCCGCACAGTTGCCCCAGCGGCTTGAAGAAGAACGGCCTGGTGGATTCACCCTGTAGTGCACGAATGATGTTCTCCGCCGCTTGCCGCCCTTGCCGTTCGGCAAACTGCCCGGTCGTCGGCGAGGCCTGGCCGTCATAGGCATTGACAATGTGGGCGCAGTCTCCCACTGCCCAGAGATTCGATACGCCGCGCACACGCATATCCGGATCGGTCAGGAGCCGGCCGCCCTCCTTGGGCACATCGAGCCGATGAACCAAAAGCGGTGCGGTGGTGCCGATCGTGCAAACGACCGTGGCGCCGCGGAGCACTCGACCGTCATGCAGCTCGACGCCCTCGGCCGTCGCCGATATGGCGCGTCCGTTGAGTACCATGTGAATGCCGGCTTCCTCCATCTTCGTTCGGGCAAACTCGCGCAATGTCGGGCTCACTTCCGGCAAAATCTGATCGCGGCGGTGCACCAACGTCACAGTGACTTCACGGCTGCTGAAGTTGCTATAGTACCGCGCGCTGGCTCTGATCAGATCGTTGATCTCGCCGGCCACCTCCACTCCGGTAAAGCCGCCGCCGACCACTACGAACGAGAGATACCAGCGTCGCCGCTCCGGGTCGTCGCAGACTTCCGCTTTTTCAAGTTGTTCCATCACGTGAAACCGTAAGACCATGGCATCGCCCACGGATTTCAGGGGGAACGCATGGTCGGCCATACCAGGGACCGCACTCAGATTGACCGATGTGCCGCAGGCCAGCACGGCATGATCAAACATCACGCGACCTGGACGGCCGTCGTAGCTTTCGTATTCCACTTCGGATGTGACCAGGTCGATTTGGCGAACCTCTTCGGTTCGACAGCGAACTCCGGGCAGCATCTGACGCAACGGCACCGTGACCGCACCAGGGTTGATCGCGGCCCCAGCCACTTCGGCCAACAACGGATAGAACACCATGTTGTTTTCTTGGCTGAACAGAACGATTTCGCAAGCGTTCGCCGACAACCTCTTCCGCAAAGCCCTTGCGCACTTCACCCCGGCAAATCCCCCGCCCACTATGATAATCCGTGTCATGCCCATGCCTTTGATGCTCAGCCGGTTTGACTCCCGTTAACTCGGTACTGGTGCAGCAGTCGCCGAGATCGAGGATGTTGAGCGAGCCGGTTTTGTCGGAACTGAAGGCGCTGATGACGGCACCATGGCCGACCGGTACGCGTGACACCTCATCCTGGTTGTAGACGTCCGCTTTTCTGGAATGAAGCTCCGGGTGCGGCTGCCGGGGCGAACGAACGTGCCAGGTGACGGTAGGCTGTCTGATCAGACTCTAGGAGCGTGAGGTCTTTAGTTCACATTCCGCTGCGCCAAACGTACCGGACTGTATACATAACGCATGATGATCATTCGGCGCGCGCATAGGTTTGACTATGCGCGCGCCGCGTTCCCTGTCGCCTGTTACTCCGCCTTTCGAAGATCGATGACGGTTCCCTGCTCGTCCAATTCAATGGTGATCATCGTGCCTTCCTCGATCGGCTTGGTCTTCACTTCCATCCGGTCCAGCGGAAACACCTTCTCGCCCTCCGGTGTCCACAGTTTGATTTCCTGCTTGGTCAATCCGGCATAAATCAGCTTGCCGGTAATCAGACGGTGCTTCCCCGGTTTATTCTTATGTTTCCCATGGTGGTCGATCACCAGGTTTTCTTCGTTGAGCCACAACGTCACCTTGTCGCCGACCGCTGCATCGGACGGAGCGGTCTTGGCATTGATGGTGTACTGGCCTACCGGGGTCTTCACATACACCAAGCCGGAATTGATTTTCGTCACGACTCCGTCCAACGTGAGATGGTGGCCCGATAGGGTGTGGGGATGCTCGTCCAGTTCGATTTCCACCGTCATGCGATGGATATCGATGACTTTACCGGCTTCGTTCAGTTCGATGGTGATCGGGGTTCCTTCCTTGATGCCTGAGAGTTGGGACCGGCCGGTTTGCACATCAAACTTCTTCTTACCCTCGGGTGTCCAAAGTTTGATCTCCTTCTTGTCCTTTGACGCATAGGCCAACTTGCCGGAGACGAAGCGATGGGAATGGGACGGGTCTCCTACACGATGGACATCGACCACGATATTGTTCTCGTTGACCTGCATCTCCACTTCTTCACCAACCTCGAGGTTTTTCGGCGCGGTGGCGGAGGAAATCCTGATCTGACCCCACGCGGTCTTCACGGTGATGAGGTCCGATTGAATGGCCGATACTGTGCCGGCAACCTTCATATGGGTCCCCTTGCCATGCCCGTGCGTTCCTCCTTGGTCGGCCAAGGCATAGGACGCCGGCATCGACAAGCTCAGGACCATCGAACCGACAATCAGCATCTTGCGCATCTGACTTCTCCTTTTCATCTGTCCCACGCATTCCGGTGACCGTTGAGTACGACCGTTCACAGTACCCTCCTTGGCTGCAGGTTAAAGATCTCGATTCCAGTCCATTGATACATAGAACCACTACTCCGGCCTCCGGAAGATTCTTGCCAGAGGAAACCTCGCGATCTTTCGCTTTTGGAGTAGGAAGTATCTAGATATTTGAGGGGAAACGCAACTCTCTCACCTCATAAACCGGATAAACCGGGGCGGAACAACGCATCTTCAGGACGTTCGACCCATCCTCCAGCCACACGCTTTCTTTTTTGGTTTTTGAACATCGGATCGGCTGTCCCGCAAGGCTGCAGCGAGCGAAGCGACAAGGTTCTTGTGATTGTTCCGGACCATGCATTCTGCGTTATCATCAAGAAGTTATCTCACCCGACACACGACACGCTAGAATGTGATACTGCTTCCCCAAAAGGCAAACTCTCCGACATGAGCCATTCCCACTCCATTCACGTGGACATGAAGGGAATGAGGATTATCGTCGGCGACGAAGGCGACACCAGTGTTATACCGTCCGGCGACTTCCCGTTGTAACGTTTCGTACAGTCCGCGGAGGAGTCCTCGGCCACGGTAAGACCGATCGATGCAAACCGGTCCATAGATGAACACACGAGAGGACACGAGCGATCGAGCGTGATAGTCGATTGCATCGAATTGCCGCATCATGGCGGCGAGTAGAGGGAATGGTCGATTGAATTCACAGGAGGAGGCGCAGAGGTAACCGACCAGATGTCCTTCGATGGCGGCTACGATGATCCCGACATCGCTTGCCATCTCTTCGAATTGCTCACGTGTAAACTGCACCGACAAAAAGCCGTCCCAGCGTTCCGCATCCTCCAGGTTACCGATGAAGTTCGCCGCCTGCACATCGAGAATGGCTGTGATGTCCTCCAACTTTGCCCGTCTGAATTCCATGGTCCTTACCCGATCACGACAAGCCCGCAGCCGATCAATTCATTCGGTTCTTACAACGTCGCACGGTCGAGAAATCGTGGTCGAGCAGATCTCCGATACGGTCGATGGTCACGTCGGCCGGTGGAAAACGAGCCAGTATCTGCTGGTCCAGTGCATAGTGGCCCTGGCGGGGAAATACCGTGGTCACGCGTGAGCCCCATCTTGTCTTCACGGCCGAGAGAATGCGGAGCTTGTCGTCGATCAACAGGTAATGCTCGGCTGGGTAGAGCTGCTCCACATCGTCCAGCTCCCGTTCCTTGTGAATGTAGATCAACACGCGTCCTTGTACGGCTTTGAACAAGCCGGATCGCTCGACCTTTCTTGGCTGAAACACCACGTCACCGTCCGAGAGGATCACCACTGTGCCCCAGCGCGTGACATGTTCGATGACCGCGAGCGCGCTCGGGTACAACCGGTCGGCGAACGGATAATTGATCAGAAAATGAGAGACCGTCAACAAATGCGGGTCCCTCGGATACTCGGCACGATACCGTTGAAGGGCCCCTAAATAATCCGCATAGCCCAACTCGACCCGCAACTGTTCGAAGATCGTCCAATATCGTTTCTGACGCTCATGACCGACTTCGCACTCAAGATATTGTTGCAAGTCCTCGGTCACCCGATCGTTGTCCAGCAACGTGTTGTCCACGTCGAACAGGAAGACGATGTCTGTAGGCGACATAAGCAGCTCTTCTCCATCAATGACGCTCAGCATCCTACCATGCCTGGTCTCTGGAATCGTTCCGATCGCTCAGGGGTCCGTCTTCGGGTTATGCCAACCGCCGTCTCCGATGAGCCGATCCGCTTCCTTGGGCCCCCAGGTGTTCCTCATATTCGAATAACGGAGTTGCGATGCCCAGGATCGGCTCTACGGCACGCCACGCGGCTTCTACGCCGTCTTCTCGCCCGAAGAGCGTGAGGTCACCTTTGACGGCATCTCCGAGCAAGCGCTCATAGGAATCCATCTCGTCGCCGGAACAATGACGCGCGATCAACTCGATCCGTTCTCCCGTCAGGAGTTCTCCAGGAACCTTCGCCTTGGTACCGAGGGCGATCAGCACGTCGGGGTTGAGCCGAAAACGAAAGTGGTTCGGCAGCGGCGCTTCGGTTTCGTCCAACACGGGGCAGGGCGGCCGCTTGAACTCCACGAGGACCTCGGTGGCGGTCACGGGCAAACACTTGCCGGCCCGCACATAAAACGGCACGCCCGCCCAGCGGTCGCTCTCGATATGGAACCGGAGCGCGGCAAACGTTTCGATCTGCGAATCGGACGCGACACCTTCCTCGCGGCGGTAACCGCGAAACTGACCCCGCACGACATCCGACGGATTGAGCGGCCGGATCGCCTTGAGGACCTTGACCCGCTCATCCCGAATCGACTTATGGTCGCTCCCGGCCGGTTGCTCCATGGCCAATGACGCGATCACCATCAACATGTGGTTCTGCGCCACATCCCGAATCGCCCCCGTTTCCTCATAGAAGCGGCCGCGGCCCGCGACGCCGAAGCGTTCGGCCATCGTGATCTGCACGCGTTCAACGTGGTGGCGGTTCCAGCCGGCTTCAAGGAATGGATTGGCGAAACGGAAGTAGATGAGGTTCTGGACCGGCTCCTTTCCGAGGTAGTGGTCGATCCGGAAGACGGCTTGCTCCGGGAAGTGGGCGCGAAGTGTGCGGTTGAGCGCCTGCGCGGAAGCCAGGTCTCGACCGAAGGGTTTCTCAACCACCACGCGCGCGTTCTTCAGACACCCGGCCTGCGCCAGCCCTTCGATCGCGATGGAGAACATACTCGGAGGAATGGCCAAATAGCACAGAGGGCGCTCGGCGCCCTCGAGTTCTGTACGCAATCGTTCGAAGGTCGCCTTGTCGCGATAATCGCCGCAGACGTACCGGAGCAGCCCCGACAACTTCACGAAGGCCTGCTCATCCAGCCCACCGTGCTCGATTAGACTCTCGCGGATCCGGCTCCTCAACCGTTCGAGATTCCACTCGTCCTTGGCGACCCCGATGACCGGCATCTCGAGATGACCGCGCCTCGCCATGGCCTGCAGGGCCGGAAAAATCTTCTTGTATGCAAGATCGCCGCTGGCCCCGAAGAAGACGATCGCGTCGGACTTCGCCATGACCATTGCTCACCTTCCTTTCCCCTCGATCGGCCGTCTCATGCTCTGGGTCTGAGCCTGCACCGGCGTTGCAATACAGGTAGCCCACAGCGCCCGATGATAAGGCTGCTCCATTTCGTGATTGTCAACATTGTTGTTCTCCTCGATTACCCCCCCTTCCGAATCAGCACATTCCCTTCCTCCCGACGAGGATGAGCGTGGGGTAAGCGAAATGGATTTCCGTACCGACCCAATGGGCGCCCATCCCAAGACGGTCCTGTCCGATATCGTTGCGCAAGAGTGCGCGGATCGTCTCGTCGTCGCCGGGACGAGGAAACGATGCAGCCAATTGCCGCTCGAGTTCCATCGCGAGCCTGTGCCAGTAGGTTGTGACGCGAGCGAGCTTCAACCGTTCAGCCATGCCGAGCAGTTCTTCCGGCGTGCAGGCGCTGGTGTGGGACGGATCCCGCAGTTTCTCAAGGTGATCGTAGGCCGCTCTTTTTTCCCACTGAATCGCGACATCGACGACCATCAACACCCCGTCCTTTTTGCACACCCGGTGCATTTCCGCGAACACCTGGAAGGGGTCGAGGAAATGATGAAAGGAATACCTGGTGATCACCATGGAAAAGGATTCGTCTGCATAGGGCAGCGGCACGACATCGGCGTTGTTCCATTCCACGTTCGTGAGCCCTTTGTCCCTTTGGATCTGCCGCGCCTTGTCGATCATGGCAGGCGTGATGTCGATTCCCGTGACCCGTGCGGCTCGCGCCGCGAAGGCGCAGGCCACCAGCCCAGGGCCACAGGCGACGTCGAGCACGGTATCGCGCGATGTGACGCCGGTCGATTCAAGCATGAGCCGGAAGGCAGACTCCTGCGAATGTTCGGGCAGGTCCGCGAAGGGACCGGCTTGCCTGGTGAATTGCTCGATGATGGATGCCCGGTGTTGTGCCTGTGTCATCCTGTCTCCCCTGGTCATGCGCCATTGTGGTCAGATTTTCCTGATCGCCGTGAGACGGTTCGGACGGGCCATCGACCTCGGAGCCGTTCTGATATCGCCGACAAGAGCGATGTCGGCTCCCCGCAACAGCTCCACGAACTCCTCGATGCTTCGGGTGGAATGGCCGATCATGAAGCATGGAAGCTTCACATGTCGCCCTTCTCATCTGCGAGTTCAAGGACGCTGCCCTTATGGGCCGCGATATGATCGGTCTTATCGCTTTTGATTTCGTATTGAGGAGCTGTTCCCGAAGCGTGATGGACATGGCCCTTGTAGTTAAAATCCTTGGTGTGGATGGCAATGATGGTTCCCGAGACCCGGCCCGCCTCGGAGTTCCAGCTCACATGGTCACCGATCCTGAACTTCTTAGCCATCTTGCATCCTCCTCATTCACGCCAGTAGCACCTCCTGCTCGAACGCGACCTCCGCTCGCAGACTCTCCAGGTCACGCCCAACGGTCGCGACAGCAAGCCGTTTGTTGTTTCGCCAATAGGTGACTGTGCAGTCACGCGCGGCGGGATCACCGTCAATCTCCAAGCGATTCCATTGCTCTGCATGGCCCACATAATTGATGCGTGTATCATAGTGCTGGCTCCAGAAGAATGGCACCGCTGCAAAGCGCTGCCGCTGTCCAAGGATATTCCGCGCGGCAACGACACCTTGGCGCTCCGCGACCACCCAATGTTCCACACGAATGTGGTCTCCCGTCCTCTGGTCTGGCCAGCGGGCAATATCGCCGGCCGCGTAGGTGTTCGGGACATTCGTTTGCAGAAATCCATCGACGACGACTCCTCGATCTACTGTGAGGCCCGCCTCCTTGGCCACGGCCACTTCCGGGCGAACTCCAATGCCCGTCACCACCAGATCAGCGGCCAATTCCCTGCCGGTCGATAGCCTGACGCGATCCGGTTCAATCTTGGTGACGGTGGCGCCGAGATGAAACACAACCCCATGAGATTCATGAAGCGCCCTCACCATATCCCCGAGTGCCGCGCCGAGAATGCGCTCCATCGGACGAGCCTCTGGGGCGACAACCTGTACCTCCAATCCGCGCGCTCGTAATGACGCCGCGACTTCGAGACCTATGAAGCTTGCGCCAACCACGACGCAGCGATGTGCCGTCCCTATTCGGTCGATCATGGCACTACAGTCCGCCAGAGTACGGAGCACGCTTACGTGTGGCAAGGTGGCGCCGGGAACCGAGAGCCGGATGGGTTCGGCGCCTGTGGCGAGCAGTAATGCACCATAGGTCACCCGACTGTCATCTGAGAGAGTGAGGGATCTCTGGGCGGGATCGAGCTTGATGACGCGGCTCTCACATCGCACATCGATGTGATGATCCTCGTAGAACGCCGGAGACCGTAGAGGGATCCAATCTGGCTGCGCAGTCCCGGCGAGATAATCTTTCGACAAATTCGGACGATCGTACGGCAACGCAAGATCAGCGCTCAACATCGTCACGGGACCTTGATAGCCGTCCCGGCGCAACGTCTGGGCCGCAGCGTATCCGGCTGCGCCGCCTCCGACGATCACAACTGATTCAGGAAGATCTGCGGCCACCAATTTTGGTGGTTGTGCTGTCGACAATGCTTCGCGCACGAGGGCGCGGCCGTCACGCCGCTCTACACGCCAGCATTTCAGATCATTGAGAGCGGGCGGCCGAAGAGCCTGGCCTGTGCGGACATTGAAACAGGCATGGTGCCACGGACACCGGATCGTATCATTGACCAGCAGCCCGCTACCC
This sequence comes from Nitrospira sp., assembly GCA_029194675.1. Classification (NCBI taxonomy): domain Bacteria; kingdom Pseudomonadati; phylum Nitrospirota; class Nitrospiria; order Nitrospirales; family Nitrospiraceae; genus Nitrospira; species Nitrospira sp. The sequence continues at coordinate 58,501 of JARFXP010000006.1, forward strand.
AGCGGCGCCCCATAATGCGTGCACAGCGCACCGATGGCAAACAGCTCGCCACCCTGACGCACGAGCAGAGCCGGCTCGCCACCGACATGGCCTGTCACCATACCGCCTTCAACGATATCCGCTAACGGAACTCCCTCAGTGAGATCCGGTCCGGTCTGTGATGATGAATGTTCGGCCATTGCAGTCCTCCTTGATCATGCAAACCGTCGGTCGCCCACCTTGAACTGTCGTTCGTCGATGTCATATGTCAGCATCACGTTCAAATTTCGGATCAGGTCAGTTGGTGGGATCTGACACCCGTGTCGACGAGTTTCTTGCGCACAGTTGACCAGGGACGTGCCACGCTTCATCAACAGCAGCAATACCGACAGCGCAATGACGACGATGTGCGTTCCTTGAGTTTGACCTCCGGTGACCGGTCAGCGGACGATCTCGCGGTTATCGAGCTTCTGCGGAGGCAGCTGCTCCACCACCTGCAAGTGATTGATCACTTTTTTGACCCCATGGACGCCCTCGGCCGCCCTTCCGGCCGCTGTCTTTGACAGGTCATCAAGAACGTCGCCCTTGAGGGTCACCTCGGCCTTACGCACTGAGACCTGGACGGTTGGATTGCTTTCGAGCGCAGGGGTCTGTTTAAAGGCTTCCCAGACATCCCGTCTGACCTTGTAATCGGGTGCCAGCCCCCTGTCCACGATCACTTTGAATATTCTCCGAGGAAGGATGGTTCCATCCGTGATCGCTTCCAGGTCTGTAGTCCCACCTCATGCCGCTCACGGTTCAAACCTACGCTGTTGTACTATAAGAGTCCTACTGGGTGAATCCCCTGTTGATGCCGAACTAGGAGAGAGGAAAAGAAAACGCATGTTTGCAGAAATCACGATGCGGAAGAGATGATATCAACGCACTTCGGGTAACCTGACGGCGAAGGCCGTAGGCTCGCTTTCGGCCGAAATCTTGCTACCTTGCTGGGCGCTACCCCACTCGTTCCGCTCGGTCCTGACGGACGATATCGCTCCATAAGAGATGGCCCGCATTGGAGGCGATCGTCTTCACCGGCTTCTTGTCCCCATCCAAGGTATAGGCGTAGTACCCGAGATCCTCGCACCAGAACCGCTCTTCAAACCGTTGCTGCAGCTCCACGGCTTCTCGCCGGAGCTTCGCCGCCAGGTCGGCATCGCCGAAATATTTCGCGCCCTCGGCAGCCCGGCGTTTCGCATCGAAGACGTACCCCTGGAGTTCGCAGAGCACCTTGGGCCCTTTCACCATCGAGCCGTCCGGATAGAGAACCGCATCGCCCGCATCCTTCCATCCCATGTTTTCATAGCCTTTGTCGGAACGGATCTGGTACTCCTGAAATCCGTCCACGTCTCGATCTCCGTATTCATCGATCCACTTCAAGCAGGGCTTGACGGTTTGCTCAAAGTGATCAACGAGCGCATCATCGCCCAACCAGTTCGAGTGTCTCGCGAATAGAGGCCCTGATCGGAGCCAACCGTGATGGAGCCGTCGAATTCAGAAATGAAGAAGGTATTCTCGTGATTAATGGAGATGACGGGAGGGCCGACCGTGACTTTTACCGACATGCGCATCACCTCCGACTACTGCTTGCCGGCGTCAGCTAGCCCACATTCGCCCTGAGCTTATCGTCGCTCATGGAGTCCCCCTCCCGCGCTCTTCTCTCGCACTGCCGCTCTGCACGACGCAGCAGGCGCGCTCATCCTTCCAGACCTCTTCCCATAAGCGAAAGCCGCCGGTGAAGGCGTGGTCGTTGTCGCCAAGGCGAATGCCTTTCGGCAACTGCTTGAGCCGCTTGGCATTGCCGCCGCCCAGCACCACGTAGTCGGCTTGAAGCGCGTTCTTCAGCGCCATCACGACATCCTCGACATATCGGCGCCATTTCTTCTTGCCGTACCGTTTGAGGCCGCGCAAGCCGACGCAATCTTCATACGTGCGCCCTTTTCGGTACTGCAAATGCGCGAGTTCCATCGGTACCAGCACGCCGTCGGTGATCAACGCGGAGCCCAACCCGGTGCCGAGCCCCAAGAACAACATGCGGTCGCCTTCGTAACTCCCGAGAGCCTGCATCGCGGCGTCATTGAGCACCTTGACCGGACAACCGAACGCCTGCTTAAAATCGAACCCGACCCATCCATTGGCCAGATTCTTGGGTTCCGCAGTCGGCCGACCGCCCCGTACCGCCCCTGGAAATCCCAACGAGATGACTTCATAGGACCAATCAGCGGCGAGTTGTTTGACCGCCTCCACCATGTTCTGCGCCGTCATGGTCGGACCGGAAGGGATCTTTCGCGCTGTCCGTTTGCCGGTGGCCAAGATCTTCACGTGGGTCCCACCCACATCGATCACCAATACGTTGCGAAGACGGCGGGATGCTCCGTCGTCTTTCACTCGTCCCGCCATAACATCAGGCCTCCAACTTTGCATTCACATCGTACTCCCTTAAAACAGCCAGCCGGTAAACGCACACAACCGTGATGGGGCAACTACCCAAAGGCTGATCGAGGCAGACCCTCAATCACGTTATCGCCGCACTATCCTTGATCGACCGTATTCTTGACCCAAGGCGGCGCCCTACTTCTTGTCTTCGGACTGCCCGGACGATTCGACCTTACTCTTGAGAGCGGTCAGCCGCTTGTCCAAATCGGTATGCAGTTCACCGAGATGGCGTGAAAAGTCTTCCGCCATGCCTTTCAAGGCTCCTTTCACTCCTTCCGACAGGAGTCCCGACCGTTCCTTCATCTCCTGACCTTTGTGCTTCATCTCCTCAAGCTTCCCTGCCATTTGGGTTTTGGCTTCTGCGGCTTTTGCGATGAATTCGGTCTTGGCTTCTTCGGCCAGACGCAAAAAATCGGCCGACGCCTCGCCCGCCTTGTCTTTCAACGATCCGACCGTTTCTTGCAGAGACAGGGTGGCTTTTTCGAGCTCCGCGTGAAGGTCGCCGGCCCGTTGTTTGAGCGAATCGACGGTGTCGGCGTGCGCAGCCTGGAATTCGGTGATGGAATCCGACACGGTCCTGGTGAGTTTTTCGGCGCCGGTCTTGATCGTGGCGGGTGCTTCGCGAGCCGCAGCCGTTGCGGTCGACGACACCCATTGCACCGCGCCGCGAAACTTGTCGATCGATTGGTCCACTTTGTCGAGTTCGTCGCGGGCCTCCATCCCCAATAGGTGAGCCTGCAGTTTCAACTCATCCCGCTTCTGTTCCAAGGAACCCAGCCATTTCTTGATATCGTCAACCGTCAATGCCATGTTCGTGTCCTCCTTTTTAGCGCGTCTATTCACGAGCCCACGGTGAGGCATTGCGTGGCGCGCTCGATTTCATTGATCATTGTCTTGACCATTCTCCAGGTTGTCGATGAAGTTGCCCGCCGCACATTGAGAATGGCGGGATGTCCTCCAGTTTCGCCCGTCTGAATTCCATGACCCTTGTCCGATCATCTCAAGCGTGCAGCCGACCCATTCGATCGGTCCTGTACCTCACTCCACCTCGATCGAGACTACCGCTTCGGCACCCAATGCGTCGTGATCGTGGCTCGCCGCCACAAGCTTGATCTCATGCGAGCCGCGAGCCAGCCCTTTCACCACACCTTTAAACCCTTTTTGATACTCTCCGTCCACGTAACAATGGATGTGCGTGGCTTCCGCACCCTTTGAGAGCTTATACTGCACTTTGACGGAATCCCCTTTGATCACTGCGCCCTGTGTCGGACTCACGATCGTGAGTCGGCTACTATCGTCATCGGCTGTCCAACCAGTCACGCCGGTTCCCAATGACAACAGGCCGACCAGCACCGAGAGCACCAGTACACGAGTCATTTCCCACCTCTTTGTTGGTTAATGGCACAATCGGCTTCGCGCCGTCATCCTGCCTTCGATTTCCTGTCGAGTGTGCGATCAAGATTAAAAGCGGCGCTGATGAGAGCCAGATGAGTGAATGCCTGCGGGAAGTTACCGAGTGCTTCACCGCCTGTGCCGATCTCTTCCGAATACAGCCCGACGTGGTTGGCATGACCCAGCATGCGCTCAAACAGCAGCCGAGCCTCGTTCAGTTTCGCGCGATCGACGCGTCCCGCCCTCGTCAATGCCTCGACCAGCCAAAATGAGCACATGGTGAAGGTGCCTTCTTTTCCGTGCAGCCCGTCTGCTCCCGTTTCGCTGTCGTAGCGGTACACCAACCCGTCCGAGGCAAGACCGCCATATTTCGGTGAACGGTTGATGGCATCCAATGTCTTCAGCATCCTCGGATCGTTCGGGGAGAGGAAGAACACCAGCGGCATGATGAGATTGGAGGCATCCAGCGAGTCGCCGTCATAGTGCTGCACGAAGGTTTGACGTTCGGAGCTCCATCCCTTCGTCATGATCTCTTCGTAGATTCGGTCCCTGACCTGAAGCCAGCGTGCGCGATCGACCGGCAAAGACCGCTTCTCGGCCAATCGAAGGCCGCGATCCATGGCGACCCAGCACATCAACTTAGAGAACACGAAGTGTCTCCGTCCGCCACGCACTTCCCAGATGCCTTCATCCGGCTGCTGCCAGTTCTCACAGAGCCAATCGAGCCGCCGCCGGATACGCATCCACACATCATACCCGATCGGCATCACATATTTGTTGTACAGGTACAATGAGTCCAGCAGTTCACCATAGATATCCAACTGCAGTTGGTTATAGGCGCCGTTACCGATGCGCACCGGTCGAGACCCTCGATAGCCGTCCAAATGATCGAGCGTCGTTTCCGTGAGATCGTGGCGGCCGTCGATGCCGTAGACGATCTGCAACGATCCATCCGATTCCACCTCTCCCGCTCGCGCCCCTAACCATCTCATAAAGCCGACCGCCTCGTCGGTAAATCCGATCCGCAGCAGGCCGTACAGTGTGAAGGCGGCATCCCGAATCCACGTATAGCGATAGTCCCAGTTCCGGACTCCACCGAGCGTTTCCGGCAAGCTGCATGTCGGAGCTGCGATGATGGCGCCGGTCGGTTCGAATGTCAGTAGTTTCAGGGTAAGCGCTGAGCGGTGGACCATTTCCCGCCAACGACCGGTATAGGTGCATTTCGACAGCCAGCCCCGCCAATAGTTCACCGTCTGTTCAAAGAGTTCGTCGGCTTCACCGATTGAGGGACAGGGACTGCAGCCCTCATCGGGTTGAATGCCACCAAGCACGAACACCCCCGACTGCTCCTCGCACAGGACAAAGACCGCCGTCGCGCCGCGGTCATCCGCCGTAAGCGGAATATCCGTCGCGAGACTCAGACTCAGGCCGGCAGAATGGAAACTGGCTCCCTGTTTGGAAATGACGACGTCATGGCCCGCCCGCGCATAATCGAAAGCGGGATGGCATCGCATGCGAAACTCCATGCTTCCCTGCGTCACTCTTACCCGCCGAACCAGCGAATGCCGCCACGCGGATTCGCTCGACAGGCCGGGCGGCATGAAATCTTCGATCTCGGCGATTCCGCCCGCCGAATAGAAGCGCGTGATCAGGATATTCGTGTCAGGCCAATAGAACTGTTTGGTCCTCACCTCCTCATGAGTGGCGACAATCTCGAATCGGCCGCCTTTCTCGTGATCAAGAATGGCCGCGAAGACGCTCGGAGAATCGAAGTGCGGAAAGCAGAACCAATCGATCGAACCGGCGATGCTGACGAGCGCCGCCGTACGCATGTTCCCGATGATGCCGTAGTTTTGGATCGGTTGGTAACTCATCGGCACAGCCCGTTGTCACCTTCAAGAACAGGTCATGTCTCTCGCCTTCGCCCCCATCAAATTAGGCACGAGTTGCATCAATGCGGCATTCAGTAAGATCGTAAAGAGCGACGCAGCCAGCGTGGCGCCATACACATCGGCGCCGACGAGTTTGTTGTCATGCGCGACTTTGACGAGCACATAGGAGAACTCGCCGATTTGAGTCAGCCCTATGCCGACCAGGATGGCGGTTCTGACTGGATAGCCGAATAGTCGCACCACCAAGGTCCAGATCGCAAGTTTTCCCAGCACGATCAAGGCCACGATTGCTCCCAGCAGGGGGAGATTCGAGAACAAGGTCTGCGGATTGATCAGCGCGCCGATCGTGACAAAAAAGAGAGCCGTGAACGCGTCCCGGAACGGGAGCACCTGGGTGAGCGTCTGATGGCGGTGTTCTGATTCACTGACCAGGAGACCCGCCAAAAACGCACCGAGCGCAAGCGATAACCCGAGAGCATGCGTAATGGCCGCAGTCGCAAAGCCCAAAGCGAGCACCACCAGAAGATAGAGTTCCTGACTCCTCATTCTCTCGACACGCGCCATAAATGGCGGCACCAGCTTAGCGGCGATGAACACGACCGGCGCGAGAAGGAAGAGAGCTTTGCCGAAAGCGAGGCCTATGTCCACGATCCCATCCCCGCCGGAGGCCGCCAGTGTCGGAAGGAGCACCACCATGATGACGAAGACGAGATCATCGACCAGCGTGATACCGATCATCGCCCGTCCATGCTCCGTATGGAGTTCGCCCCGGTCGAGCAGCATATGAGAAAGCACCATCGTGCTGGCGAGGGACACCACCGCTCCGATGCTGATGCTCTGCGAAAGACTCCAGCCCAGCATCCGTCCCATCGCCGCGCTCAGCGCGATCACCGCGAGAATGCCGAGCGGCCCGCCGATCAGGGCGACCCATTTTACTTGGAGTAGGTCTTTGAGCGAGAATTCCATGCCGATCGAATACATGAGCATGATCACGCCGATCTCCGCAAAGAGCTCGAGTACATGGACCTCCGACACTGTCGGGCCCGCCGTAAACGGACCGACAAGGATGCCTCCAAGCACATAGCCAAGGACCAGCGGTTGGCGGAGCTTTCTGGCTACGATGCCGCCGAGCAACGCCGCGACAAATACGTAGGCCAGATCCCGATAGATGAATGAATCCGTCATAACAACGTTTCCACAGGGCAGTCTTATAAGGAAATACTGGGCCGTTATCCTTGCCCATCCTTATCGGCGGGAACGGCGCGGCTGACTCGGGCTGGGTTCCCCACGACAACACTGCCTGGCGGAACATCGCGTACCACGACGCTGCCTGCCCCGATCACAGCGCCCTCCCCGATTGTCACGCCCGGCAGCACGATCGCACCGCCTCCGATCCACACATCGCTGCCGATGCGGATCGGACGGGCATACTCCAAACCGGATCGTCGCACGTCCGCCTCAAGCGGATGCGCCGCGGTGTACAACTGTACCGCCGGACCCATCTGCAGATTATCGCCGATCTCGATCGGTGCGCAGTCGAGAAAGATGCAATTGAAATTGATGAAGGCATTACGACCAAGACGGATGTTATAGCCATAGTCACAGGAGAAGAGCGGCCTGACGACCGCGCCGTCCCCGACCGAACCACAGAGTCGACGCAGCAACGCCATGCGGGCTTCCACCGCCTCGATCGGGGTGACATTGTAGTCGGCGAGCAGTCGTTGCGCGCGCTGTGTGTCTGCGACAAGCTCTGGGTCAGCCGAGCGATAGAGCTCCCCGGCCAACATCTTCTCCTTTTCAGTTCTTGTCCTCATAGAGCCCCCGCTTGTTAAATCGATCCGCTCACCGCCGTAACGCACCCCGTACAGGCCACCGCTCCTCCCGGCCGTTCAGCTTTCCGGCTGTCCTGTCGGCAACGACTTCCTCAGGCACACCGGCTTTGCCGACACTCTGTGAAACGGTGGCCCCAACGGTAGCCAGGAGTTGCGTCGAGCATGGGGGGTTCGGGTTGAGCACGACGAGGCGCGGCCTCCGATCCATGTGAGGAACATTTGCGACTCCTCATCCTTTTGGCGGTCGGGTGGCGCTGGTTCTCGATCTCGCCCCGACTTTGATCGGTTGCTTGCGTCTGCGATTCAGGCTTCGGCGTACGGCCCGCTCCGTCCCCACCAAAGCGCTGCGGATCGCAGCATCCGGGAATTCGCCCTGCGCTTCGTACACCACGCTCGGGAGACCACTCAGGACCACTTTGATTCGACAAACATGATCGATGCCGCTGCGCGGACCGTTCACGTCCTCCACACGAACGCTGACCCGCTCGATGGAGTTTGCAAACTTTCCGAGCTTCACGCTCAGCGTTTGCCGGATGGACGCTCGTTGCTCCTTGCTGAGATCGACTCCTAACATTCGGATGTGCGCGGGAACCAGCTGCACATCCGTCCGGCCGGACTTCCGCTTGACTGCCCTGGGGATCCAGCCCGGGAAAGACGAACGTGTAGCGTTGCGGCCCAGTTCATCGAACATGTTGGCGTTCATCATGCCGCCGAGCCGCATGAGAGACCTTTTCACAAAACGGGCACGCGGACTGCCTGTATCTTCCATATCCACCTCCCTTATCCGTATCCGAGTCCTCACATCCAACTCCGCGTGTCGATTCTCTTTTGGCTACTCATCGTTCCTCCTTCAGAGATAACTGTGCGAACGCGTCACCAAGCGCCTGCGCGAGATTGTTTGTTGACCAGGTCGTTCTAATGTATGGTCTGCACTCTGTGGGGCCTGCCTAGATGTGAAGTGCTCGACCCTGTACCGCAAGCGCTGCTTCCCGGAACGCTTCGGCCAGGGTCGGATGCGCGTGGCAGGTCCTGGCGATATCCTCGCTGCTCGCGCCGAAGGCCATCGCGGTGGCCGCCTCGGCGATCAGGTCACCGGCTCGCGGTCCGAGGATGTGGACTCCAAGCAGACGATCAGTCTTCTTGTCGGCGAGCACCTTGATGCGCCCTTCGGTCTGGCCCAGGGCGCGCGCGCGGCCGCTCGCGAGAAACGGAAAGACGCCCTTTCGGTAGTCGATCTCCGCCTTTCGGAGCTCCTCCTCCGTCCTTCCAACCGATGCGATCTCGGGGTGCGTGTAGACCACGCTGGGGATCGCCTCATACTGCACATGTCCATAGCCGCCTGCGAGCGTCTCCACACAGGCGATTCCTTCTTCCGATGCCTTGTGCGCGAGCATCGGACCCCGGATGACATCGCCGATGGCGTAGATGGCGGTTGCGCTCGTGGCGAAGTGCTCGTCCACAGCGATGCGGCCATGCTCGTCAGGCGTGATGCCGACGGTCTCCAGTCCCAGGTTCGCCGTCATCGGGGTTCGCCCCACGGCCACCAACAGGCGGTTACAGCTGATGGGTTCGGCCCCTTCGCATTCCACGATACAGTGATCGCCCTCAACCCGCGCCCCCGTCACGCGGCTGCTGAGGCGAAAGTCGAGGCCCTGCCGCTCGAACATCCGTTTCGCCTCATCGGCGATCTCCACGTCCATCCCCGAAAGAATGCGGTCCAGATACTCAACGACCGTGACCTTGGCACCGAGCCGGCGCCACACGGACCCGAGCTCGAGGCCGATGTATCCCGCACCAATGATCACGAGATGGTCCGGCACATCGGGGTAGCTGAGCGCCTCGGTGCTCGTGGCGATGCGATCGCCATCGAGTCTGACTCCAGGCAGGTTTGCCGGCGTGCTACCGGTCGCGATCAGAATCCAGCGGGCCCGCAGAGCCACGGTTTCCTTGCCAGTCTCGACGGCGACCGCCCCGGGGCCAGAGATGCGCCCGTGCCCGAGGTACCGAACGATCTTGTGCTTCCGGAAGAGGCTGTCAACGCCTTTCGTGAGACGGTCCACAATTTCATTCTTCCGGCCCAGCATGGCCGCAAGGTCGAGTGTCACGTCCACAAGTCGAATGCCGTGTGCCTCAAAGCTACTAGTCTCACCCGCCGAACCCCGGCGCGCGACTCGACTGAGCTCGCCGAAGTCCGGAACGCGCCGTTCCGCGAGCTTGGCAGCGGCGAAGAGCTCGCTCGACTCGAGAAGCGCCTTGCTCGGGATACATCCCACACGGAGACAGGTCCCGCCGAGCGCGGGCTCTCGCTCCACGCAGGCCACATTCATCCCAAGTTGCGCAGCTCGGATGGCGGCGACGTAGCCTCCGGGACCGGCGCCGATGATGATCAAATCATGCTCGCGCTGAGCAGCCATCTTTTCGCTTCCTTTCACCGGGACTATGCGCCCCTAACCTCAACCTTAACCTTCTTCTAAATTTCGAGGAGGATGCGGGCCGGTGCTTCGATACAGGCCTTGATGTGCTTGAGAAACGTCACCGCCTCGCGGCCGTCCACGATCCGGTGATCATACGTGAGGGCGACGTACATCATGGGCCGGAGCGCGACCTGCCCATCCCGAGCCACGGGTCGGTCCTGAATCACATGAAGCCCAAGGATGCCGCTCTGAGGCGGATTGATGATCGGGGTCGATAGCAGCGAGCCGTACACTCCACCGTTCGAAATCGTGAAGGTGCCTCCCTGCAGTTCCTCCAGAGTGAGCCGGTTGGCCTGTGCACGCCGAGCGAAATCGGCGATAGCGGTCTCGATTTCGGCAAAGCTCAAACGCTCGGCGTTCCGCAACACCGGCACGACCAGGCCACGCCCGCTTCCAATCGCGATCGCGATATCGTAATAGTGACGATAAACGATCTCCGTACCTCGGATCTCGGCATTCAGCTCCGGAATCAGCTTGAGCGCCTCGATCACTGCTTTTACGAAAAAGGACATGAGGCCAAGCTTCACCGCGTAACGTTGCTGGAAGCTTTCTTGAAGGTCTTGCCTCAAGGCCGTCACTGCCGTCATGTCGATCTCGTTGAACGTCGTGAGCAGAGCGGCAGTCTGTTGAGCCTGTACAAGCCGCTCGGCGACGCGACGCCGGAGCAGGCTCATGGGTACCGCTTCTTCGTCTCGGCTTCCCAACGGCTGACGCGGCACGGACCTAGGCGGAGCAGCCTCCTCTTCGGAATCCGTCTCGACCGCGGAGGCTGGTTCCGTTTGAGACGGACGCTCTTCCAGGCGGCGGAGGACGTCTTCTTTGAGCATTCTGCCGCCGGGCCCGGTCGGCATCGGCTCCTTGATACCAAGCCGGTGCTCGTGCAAGAGCCGGCGGGCGGACGGCATCACTCGCGCCGGGTCAGGCGTCGAGACCGGCAAGGGCTTGGGAGCCGCAGTGCGCTCGGTCGTCTTGCCGGAAACCGCCGGGGCTACCGTATCTTTCGGAACTACCGCCTCATCCAGATATGCGATCACTTCGCCGACGTGGGCCATCTCGCCTTTCTTCTTGAGCACCTTGACAAGGACGCCCGATACTGGCGCGGGCAAGTCGAGTGAGGTCTTCTCCGTCTCGAGCGACACGATCGGCTCATCTTGGCGGACGGTCTCACCGGGCGATTTCAGCCACTCGTCGATCTGGACCTCCGTAATCGATTCCCCGATCGTCGGAATTTTCAGCTCAATGGACATCGAATGCCGCCTTGAGCAGCTTCTGCTGCTCGATCTTGTGGAGATCATGCCATCCAGTCGCGGGGCTGGCCGAGGCCGGCCGGCAGACCGCCGAGAATGACCAGGTGTTCATCAGTCTATCGCCGAATCGTGCAAACAAATACCGCCAGGCCCCCATGTTCGCTGGTTCCTCCTGGACCCAGACCACCAGCGCCTTCGATGAATAGGACGTTAGGCCCTTATGCAATTCCTCATCCTGCAGAGGGTAGAGCTGCTCTAATCTCAGGATCGCGACGTCGTCGCGCTTGAGCTCGTCCCGCAAGCCCACCAGGTCATAATAGACCTTCCCGCTGCAGAGCAGGACACGCTGGACTAACTCCGGCCTGACCGTCCGGTCGAAGAGGATTCGCCGGAACCGGCCTTGTTCGAGGTCCTCGATCGTGGAGATGGCTTGCGGGTGGCGAAGCAGGCTCTTCGGTGTCATCACGATCAGCGGTTTTCGCCATCGGCGCAGCACCTGGCGCCTGAGCACATGGAAGTATTGGGCCGGTGTTGTCGGGTTTACAACTTGGATATTGTCGTTCACGGCAAGCTCCAGGAAACGCTCCAGGCGCGCGCTCGAATGCTCCGGTCCCTGCCCTTCGAAGCCATGGGGAAGGAGAAGCACAAGCCCACTCAGCCGACGCCACTTCTCTTCGGCACTGACAAGGAACTGGTCTATGATGACCTGGGCCGCATTGACGAAGTCTCCAAATTGGGCCTCCCAAAGAACCAGTCCGTTGGGGCAGTCCAAGCTGTACCCGTACTCGAAACCCAACACACCCGCCTCGGAGAGGGGACTGTTGTAAATTTCCACCGGCGCCTGATCCGGCGCGAGATGCTGAAGCGGCACATACATCCGACCATCTTCGGTATCGTGCAGGATGGCGTGCCGCTGGCTAAAGGTTCCACGAGACGTGTCCTGACCCGATACACGGACCTGATGCCCTTCCACAGCCAGCGTGGCGAAGGCCAGAGCCTCGCCGGCAGACCAGTCAAGAGGACGCGCGCCGGCTGCCATTTCGCGTCGGCGCTCCAGCCACTGGGTGATCTTTGCATGTGGATGAAACCACTCAGGCAATCGGGTGAGCGTTTCCATCAGCGTGACCAGACGGCCTCGTTCAACCCCGGTGCCGATGTCTTCGGCATCTCCGTCGAGTCCTCCATGGTACCCCGCCCATATCCCGGTCGACTTCTCTCGCAATGGAATGTAGGTATGACTCCGGGCCTCGGTGAGATCCCGCTCAAGCTCACGCCGCCGCTCCACCGCAATCCGATCCGCCTCGCCACGATCTACCTCGCCGAGGCGCAAGAGATGTCCAAGATAGTATTCGCGGAGGGGTCGGCGCTTGTCGATGACTCCATACATGAGCGGCTGCGTAAAGGCGGGCTCGTCCCCTTCGTTGTGGCCACGCCGTCGAAAACAGTACATGTCTATCACAACGTCGCTGTGAAAGGCCCGTCGGAAATCCATCGCGAGCCGCACAACTCGGGCGACGGCTTCGGGATCCTCCCCGTTGACGTGGAAAATCGGGATCTGAAGCATCTTGGCCACGTCCGTCGCGTAGAGCGATGACCGTCCCTCTTCCAGCGACGTCGTGAAGCCGATCTGGTTGTTGACCACGACATGCAGCGCCCCACCCGTGCGGTACCCCTTAAGCCGACTCAGATTGAGCGACTCCTGCACGACCCCCTCTCCGGCGAAGGACGCATCTCCATGGATGAGAAGCGCCATGCGGCGCGCGCGCGTCGGATCGTTGGTCCGATCTTGCTTCGCGCGGATACGTCCAAGTGCGACCGGATTGACGAATTCCAAGTGGCTTGGGTTGAAGCAGAGCGACAGGTGCACCGTTCGCCCTGATGCCGTGAGCCAGTCCGTGCTGTGACCCAGGTGGTACTTGACGTCGCCGCGCCCATCTCGAAGAGGGTCGATCACGTTCTCGAATTCATGGAAAATCTCACGCGGTCGCTTCCCGACAATATTCGCCAGGACATTGAGTCTACCCCGGTGGGCCATCGCCAACACGATCTCTTCCACACCATGCTCGCCTGCGGTCTCGATCGCCAGATCGAGCAACGGGATCAAGCTTTCCGCCCCCTCGAGTGAGAAGCTCTTGGCGCCGGGATACTTCTGCTGGATGAACTCTTCGAAGATGACTGCATCGGTCAGTCGGGTAAGGATACGGATCTGCTCCTGTCGCTTGAGGCCTGCATGGTTCTCCGGCCTCTCCATCCGTTCTCGGACCCATACCCGCCGCTTCGGATCGTCGATATGCATGAACTGCGAGCCGATCGATCCGCAATAGGCGGCCCGCAGCCGGTCCAGGATCTCACGCAGGGTCAGGAAATCCGCTCCTGCAGTTCCATGCGTGTAGAATCGTCCGTCCAAGTCGTTCTCCGTGAACCCATGGAACGCAGGATCCAGCTCGGGATGAACCGGACGCGGCAGCTCCAGCGGGTCGATGGCTGCAGCCATGTGCCCCCGAACTAGGTACGCGTGCACGAGCTGGGAGACACGAGCTTGTTGCCCGACGATACGGTCTCGTTCGAGTCGACTGGTACCTCCTTCGGCAACACCACTGCGTTCGGGGTCGAAGAAAGATTTCGGCGGACGAGAGGGGCCGCGCCGCAGAGCCATGAGGTGATCGCCATCGTTTCCCACATCCTTAAAAAAGTCCCGCCACTCCGGCGAGACCGAGGCGGGGTCCCGCAGGAACTCCACATACAGATCCTCCACGAACGGGAGATTTGCGAGAAGGGGTAGTGGGATTCGCTGTGTCATAGGTATGTGAAATTCGTGCAGCTCGACCCTGCTGCTTCCTCATTATACTTACATCAGTCCGCCATGGAAGCCCTCAAGTTAACCTTTGAGGGGCGAGATCCGTCGATGTCATAGTCAGTTCTGCCGAGCAGGTCCTCTTCACGCCGGCACGGTGAATACCTTGGGCGCATTGTCGAACATCAGGATGACGGCGACTCCTATGGTGAGAGCGGCGAACATCTTGGCTGTGATTTCAGTGGAAAGCCATCGTCCCACTATGGCCATCACCATCATAAGAAGGCTGAACGAGAGCAAAAAGATTTCAGAGCGGACCAATTGCTGGCCGAGCGCCCCAAGCCATGCTCCGACCGCACCCGTTGGACTGAAAACGAGCGCCGGTCTTACCTTCACATCGCCGGTCCGGAAGTATCCCACGAGACTGAGCGCTGCCGACAGTCCGAGCAAGAGCAATGAGATCGTGGTTGCTTCATGCAGACCGAGTTTCAGAACGTAGACCAGGAGCGGAATCGCCAACAGCGAGCCGCCGGCCCCGGTCAGGCCGAGCGACAGACCGACGAGTGCGCCTGAGAGCAGCGCGAGTCCTGTTTGTTCATGACCAAGGATGCTCACGCCGCCGCGATGCCGCTCAACTGCTCACTGTGGGGTAGCCGGCCTGCTTCCAGGCGGTCATGCCTCCCACCATCACATGCACCTTGAGGAAGCCCGCTTGCATCAGAACCTGTGCCGCCGTATGAGCTCGCCCGCCGCTCTTGCAAACCGTGACGATTTCCCGAGCTTGGAAGCCCTCCAATTCACCAAGCCGACGCGCCAATTCGGTCACCGGAATATTGATGATCCCTTCAATGTGTCGCAGTTCCCCGGTCAACTCCTCTGGGTCCCTTACATCGAGCAACAGCGGAGGATTGTCGCCTTCCAGCGCCCGCTTGACTTGATCAGGCGGAATCCCGGCAACCAACTGATCGTTCGCACCTTGGCCAAGGGTTCCTTTGACCTCGCAGGCTGGGACATCCACCGGAATCCAGGCAGCCTTGGGATCGCGGGCGCAGGCGTAGTTCGCTTTGAGCACGTCTTTCATCCACTCGGCCGGCCCGAGCTTCAACCCTTCCAGATAGTCGCGGTACGCTTGCTTGCTCCTGGGTTGCAGGTTCGGATTGCGCTGCTTCTGCTGCTTGAGGGTGGAAGGTTGGCGATTCCGGTACTCATGGGCTGGGTATACAACGAGATGATCGGGCAGTCCGAGAATCCGTTGTAGACTATCCCAATGTTCGCCCGGGTCGCCTCCTGGTAGGTCAGTGCGGCCGGCACCTGCATCATCAAGAAATAGCACATCGCCGGTGAGCACAAGGTCTGGGAGGATCAAGGTCACGCTATCCCTGGTGTGGCCGGGCGTGGACAGGACTTTCACTGACATATTGCCGAGCCGACATTCGAATCCGTCGGTGAGGTGAAAGGTCACACAGCGCGCCGGGGCCTTGGCGTGCATGACATACTCGCATTTGAGCTGATCCTTGAGAGACGCGCCGCCCGAAATGTGGTCGGCATGGGTATGGGTGTCAATGACGTGCGTGAGGGCCAGTTTCTGCTGCTCAATCGTCTTGATATAGTCCGGAACCCGTTCTAACACCGGGTCAACAAGAACTGCCTCCTTGCTCCTCTCATCGGCGATCAGATAGGTACGGCAAGAGCCGGGATTGAGCTGTGTGAAAATCATACGGTCCTTTCTTCTCGACTTGCGGGGGGATGAACTCTGTTAACGGATGTCAGACCTTCCCGAGATCGGCAGGATTTTCGGTTCCATCCGCTCCAACGACTCTCCATGATAACCTCGCCTTCCGTTCTCACGACCGAGCTAACGGCGCTGCTACAGCTTGCCCGCCGGTGTTGCACCGCCTCCGGTGCCGACGGGAATCGCGGCCCCGCTGATCTGACCGGCTTCGTCCGAAGCGAGGAAGAGCAGCGTGTCGGCGATGGATTCCGGCTTCGCCCACGTCGACGGATCAGTATGGGGCATACTCGCGCGGTTGGCCGGCGTATCAATGGTGGTGGGCAGCACCCCATTGACCGTCACGCCCGAGCCTTTCAGCTCAAGCGCCAACACGCGGATCAGCGCCAGCAGGCTCGACTTGGCGACGAGATAGGCGGCAGCGCCGGGAAACGGCTCGACCGCCGCCCAAGCCGCCACGTGCAGGATGCGACCGGTTCCGCGTTCCACCATATGGGGTAAGACGGCTTTCGACAACAGGAACGCCGACGTCACGTTCATGGTCAACATCCGCTGCCACAACGACACATCGGTGTCCACAGCGCGCCCCATGGCAAAGCCTCCGACCAAATTCACCAACACATCGAGACGGCCCGCCGTTCGGATCACGTCATCCACGAGCCGACGGACAGCCGCGTCATCGGTGACGTCGGTCTTCATCGCCTTCCCTGCTGCCACCTGTTCCGGTGGCGGATTGCGGTCTGCGGTAATGACGCGCGCGCCCGATTGCGCAAAGGCCGGTGTGACCGTCTGACCCAGCGCGCCGGATCCTCCAGCAATCAGCACGACGCGTTGCTTTAATGGCATGGTCCCCCTTATTTCCGCCGTGTGTTAGGCACCGGACTAGGTTGCAAAGCCGCCATCAATCGTCAAGCTCGCCCCAGTCACAAAGCCAGCTTCGGGCCCTGCTAGGTATGCCACCATGGCGGCGATTTCATCCCCACGTCCATAACGCTTCACGGCCATTAACCCCTTCAGTGTTTCTGCAAAAGGGCCATTGGCTGGGTTCATTTCAGTGTCGATAGGCCCAGGTTGAATATTGTTGACTGTGATACCTTGCGGAGCCAGATCACGGGCAAGCCCACGCGTAAATCCAGCGACAGCTGCTTTTGTCATGGCATATACGCTGCCCCCCCACAAATGGCATGCGATCGGCGTTTACGCTGCCAATTGTGATGATACGCCCGCCGTCGCTCATATGACGAGAAGCCTGTTGGGAGGCGGCAAAGACACCACGGATGTTAATCGCAACCATGCGGTCGAAATCCGCGAGAGAATACTGATCGAATGGAGCTATTACAGCTATACCGGCGTTATTGACCAGGATGTCAAGGCGACCAAACGTTTTGATGGTCTCGGTAACGGCACGTTGTACGGCCTCAGGATTGGCACTGTCGGCGCGAATGGCGATCGCTCGTCCGCCGCTTACCTCAATGGCATGCACGACGTCATCGGCCCTCTCCTTTCCTTCGACATAGGTAATGGCGACCTCTGCACCTTCGGCGGCCAAACGTTTGGCGATTGCAGTGCCGATGCCACGCGAGGCACCGGTCACCAACGCAACTTTTCCTTTAAGTGACTGTGTCATGGTCTCTCTCCTTTGATCCTTCTCGAGCTATTCATACCCGTGGCAGCGGCTTCCGCTGAAGCTCGTCAACATGTCCTACCTCGGTCCACTTGGCATCTGGCATGACAGGCTCCTTCAGGCTTCAGAGCGGGAAACACACTACCATCACTGAGCCAATCCCAACTGCTTCATGAACGCCTGGTTGTCCCAGAACAACCATTCCTCAGCCATGGTGGCCCCCTCCCAGCGACCAATGGTGACCATGTTGAGCTTGAAGGCTTTGCCCGTCGGCGGGATCATCTTGCCGCCGCCGATGGGCATCGGTTGGGTGAACGTGCCAGTCATCGTGCCCATGACCGCTGTCCAGTTGCCTGAGGCGATGCGGATCGGGTGGTCGACGATCTTGTGATCGGGCGCAAAGGCGAACGTCGGTTTGAGTGCAGCGATGTGCGGGTCCAGGCCCTTGGTCGTGCTACCATCTGGGTAGTGGACGAGGATGTCCTTGGCGTGGCTCTTGCCGAGGAGTTCCCATTTCTGGTTACTGTAGACATTGAAGTCGAGGTCATCGAAGTTTTCCAGGTTCGCGGTTTCCACTTGGTGCTGGCGCTGGACCTCGGCAAGTTGTTGCTTCATCACGTCAATGTCGGCGTTTGACTGGGCTAGACCGATGCTCGGAGAACCGGCCAGCAGGACAGTACCCAGCACGACGAGATAGGCTCGAGTCTTCATGGAAACCCTCCTTTGTTTGATGGACTGACAATGGTCTCGACGCCGCGATCAACCTTTTACCCGTATCGTAATAGAACCGGTCGTGGACGATTTTTCCGTTTCTCCACTTCGCGACGGACACTTGCTCCATATGAACGGACTGCCCACTTGTCCAGATGAAATCCATCGTACATTCATAAGACGTGACGTTGTCACCCGCGCCGCTGGCTTTCACATCAAAACCCTTCCATTTCTTCACTCCGCTCAGGAATTGCTTTTCTCACTCGATGTTGGCGGTAACCTATAGCACAGTTGGGAGCATCGGTGGCTTTTTTATTGCCAGAGTCGTGAAGTATCTAGGCTAACCCCTTCGTCGGAGGATTCGCGTTGTCTTGCATCACCGTATCCTTATCGTAGAACTCGTTCATCGCCTCGATGATCTTGCCATGGCGGACGTGGCCGAATAGGTCGTTCAGTCGTTGTTGCAGATTGTGATCGCTCCTCGTCGAACTCCTTTCATGTGTTTTTGGATGTGAACATAATCCCGGCTTTCCGCACCTCCTGATAGGGCAGCAGCCACACCAACGATTCATCGCTGAGGTCACCGACTTGAATCCGATTGCCCCACGAATCCCGAAAGTCGCGGCGGAAGCTTGCATATGTCCTTCTCCTGTTCATCAGCTTCAGTCATGTCGGCGAGAAAGATATCGAATCATGCCGAAGTTCTACTCGCCTTGCACGTTAAGTGTCTCTTTCATTGCGTGGGTGAAAGCAGTGGCGTTTTCTTATCCTTCACAAAGAACACGAGAAATTTAGCCGGCTTTGTCTCGCTGGCGTTGTGACCCACCGCATGAATATCGTCCGGTGACTCATAGAAGGTTTGTCCCGGTCCAAGTGTCACCTGCTTTCCGTCCTTCACCTGCATCACTATGGATCCTTCCAGGACATACACGAAGACATGCGCATGATGGCGATGGGCAAGATCCGAAGCACCCGGCGGGTAGTCAACCGTAATCAGGACAACTTCTTTACCGGCAATCTCCTTTAAGTCCTTATTCATGAGTGGGGTGACCTGTCCTGATTCAGCGGACACGGTACTGGCCGTCATGAACAGTCCGATCGATATGATCAATGCCCTTCTCATCGCTTCGCTCCTTTCATCTTTGTATGCATGTGAGCTGTATTCTGATCGGCAATGAGCGGTTCGAGCTTCGCGTGAAGATGCTTCTGCCGGACCTTTGTCGACGGTCACTGAGCATGATGCAACCGTCGTTCGCCGAGCCCCAGCCGCAATGCTTCGACATCCACCTCCTGTTCCAAGCGGTGCAGAACCTCGTCACTGATCGTGCCTTCATCCCGGAGCCGGATCAACGCTGAACGTTCGGCTGCTAGGATCTCTTCTCTGAGTCGAAGAAAGGCTTCGCTCGTTTCTTTCTTACAATCAGGATCGATCTCGGCATTCGGAGAGAAGCGCCGAAGACGTTGACCATAATGCAATTCCAATTGGTCGACATGAGCCGGTTTCGTCCAATCTTCTTTGGTCAATTCGTTCAGACGGGACAATGCCGCCGCAGCCGCCTGTTCCCGCGCATGCATTTCTTCTTCCTCTCCCTCAGGACCACCGGTTATTCCGAGTGTTCGTATCAGCGGAGCCAACGTCAACCCCTGGACGACCAACGTGGCAAGAATCACCATAAAGCTGAGCAGGATGATTTCCGACCGGAAGGGAAATGGTGCGCCGGTGCTGGTTGAAACGGGCAAGGCCATTGCGGCCGCCAACGTCACAATCTCCCGCATGCCCGTCCAAGCCACCAAAAAAATATGAGGCCAAGGCGGCAGCGGGTCCCGGGCACGGAGTGTTGAACTCAGGTATCGGGGGATGGTTGCGATCAAAGGAACCCATCCCAATCGGACGATAATGGCCGCCACGCTAATGAGTGTCCCGCCGATCGCAATGGACCACAATCGATCCGACGGAACGGCTTCCCGAAGCGTGCCCAGCTGCAAACCGATCATGATGAAAATCACACCGTTCAACACGAATACGACTAAATCCCACACGGCACGTCCCTGAAGTCTAGTGCTCGGCGCAACCGCCATGCTGAAATGTTGCCGTAGATAGATGCCTCCGGCAACGCAGGACAGCACCGCAGAGGCATGGATCGATTCACCAATCACCCATGCCACGTAAGGAGCCAATAAGGTCGCTGCGATCTCGGTAAAGCTGTCCTCAACGGCGTGGAGCGCCCATCGCGTCACCCATCCGACACAAACTCCGACCACGACGCCGGCGACCGCAGCATAAACAAATTGGAATAGCGCATCGCCCGGTACGAAACCGCCGCTGACGACCGCTGCCACGGCGGCCCGATAGAGGACTAATGCCGTTGCGTCGTTGACAAGACTTTCGCCTTCTAGGATCGTGACGATCCGGCGCGGCATGTTGAGCCGTTTGCCGATGGCCGTGGCCGATACGGCATCCGGGGGAGACACGATGGCGCCGAGTGCAACGGCTTCAGCCCAACCGAACCCCAACACGGCATGTGCGACTGCCGCGACAACTGCCGTGGTCGCCAGCACAAGCCCCACCGCCAAGAGCGAGATCGGGCGGATGTTCCGGCGGAAATCGCGCCAGGAAGTGAAGTAGGCGGCCGCCCATAGGATCGGAGGCAAGAAGACCAAAAAGACCAGATCGGAATTCAAGGTGACCGTCGGCAATCCCGGCACCATGGCCAATACGAGTCCGCCGACGACGAGTAGAATGGGATAGGGGATCAAGATCCGGCGCGCCACGGTCGTGAGGGCCAGCACGATCGCGAGCAGTAGTATGATGATTTCGAGCTGGTGTAGGCTGTCCATCTCGATACAACACTGGTTAGTAAAGCCGCCCGTTTTCCATCAATACCATTTCTCCATCGAGTTCCTTCTCGGATAGCACTGTTCGGCGAACTCGGCTGCTGTGCAGTGATCGCAGCCGATTCCTTCTTTCACTTCTTGTTTGAGGTGAAGACAATTCCAGTTTTCTGAACTTCCTGGTAAGGGAGGAGCCACACCAACGACTCGTCACTCAGATCACCCACCTGAATACGATTGCCCCATGGATCTCGAAAGTCGCAACGGAAGTTCGGATGGAGCTTCAACTTGTACTTCTTCGTCAGTTTCTTGCGGACTTCTTGAATCTGCTTCGCATCGCGGACCATGAGTCCAAAGTGCTTGGTCCGATCCGGCTGTAATTGCTCGACTTCAAAAATCGCCATGAATTGATGTTCGCCGAGTTTGCACCAGGCTGCTCCTTCGCCGCCTCGTAACATCTTCAGTCCGAAAACGTCCGAGTAGAACTTCACCGCTTTTTTGGCGTCCGTGACTTCAATCACGACATGGTTACAACCATAGACTTGAACGGCCATAATCCCCTCACTACGCTTTTCTTGTGGCTATTTCGGTCCCTGGAATTTCGGCGCCGCGCCGATGCTGTCGAGACCGGCCTGGGCGCAGGCGGCATCCAAATGTCCTCCCGGAGCGCCACCGACTCCGATTCCCCCCACCACGTCACCGTCGATATCGATCGGTAACCCTCCGGCCAGAAATAGGATCTTATCGTTCATATACTGAAGCCCCTGCACCGCCGGCGTTTTGGCAATCAGATCGGCGACATTGGCTGTCGGTCCACGCATGCTCGCAGCCGTATAGGCTTTTTTCTGACTGCTTTCGACGGTATGAGGCCCGGCTCCATCGGCGCGCAAGAACGATCTCACGATCCCGGCCCGATCAACGACTGCCACGCTGACGCGATACCCATCTTGAGCGCATTGGGCCAATGCGGCAGAAGCGGCCTTCGCCGCCAGAGACAGCGGGAGCACCGCTTCTCGCGGCAAGTCTTCTGCTTCAACAATCGCAGGAAAGAATCCGACGATCATCACCGCACCAAGCAGCCCACAGACACATAATTGTCTCAGGAAATGAAACTCGCAATTCCTTCGCATCTTCTCCTCCTTCGTAAATGCAGTCTTGCTCTCTGCTCTATCGGGCGCCGTGCAATTCCAGTACGTGAGCAATCACCTCAAAACCACTTCGTCGAGCATGTTGAAGCGGCGTCACGCCCTGTCTGTCTGAGAGATTGACGTTGACCCCAGCAGACACCAGCATACGGACGATCTCCTGATGCTTCGGTCCGCCGTCGCCGAGCACGATGGCCTCCAACAGCGCCGTCCAACCAAGGTTGTTCACGTGGTCGATGTCAATTTCCGTTTTGAGCAATTCCCGAACCGCTTCGACGTGTCCACGTTCACAGGCTGGGATCAGCGCCGTGCCACCAAAACGGTTGTAGACCTTGAAGTTCGGATTGGCTTTGAGCGTGAGCTTGAGAATGTCGAGGTACCCGCTGGCGCCGGCTAAAAGCAGCGGGCTGTCGAGCTTGTCGTCCTGGGCGTTGACATCCGCACCAGCTTCGATCAGCAGTCTAGCACTTGCGATATGGTTCTGAGCGGTTGCTGCGAGTAATGCCGTGCGCCCTTGCGCATCGCGAGCACGGACGTTGGTTCCCGCTTCCAACAGCCGCCGTATGGTTGAGACATCGTTACGCTCTGCGGCGATGATCAAGGCTTGATCGTCCGCAATGTTTACACCTTGGCCGTAAGCATCAACCATGGTGGCAACGAGGATCAGACCGACTACCCAGGTTATGTGCAGCGTCGTCATCGCTCGTGCAACCATTCTGGTCCCAGCTGCGGAAGGCGCAATCATCCCCGCCGCGGCTTGCCCTCCGCACGATCAGCCTCTCTGCGTTGGAAAACCGAGTGAAGTATTTCAGGAGATTGTGCGCCCGAGATTCCATAGGTTCCATCGAGAACGAAGTACGGCACTCCTCGAATGCCCAGCTCGTGCCCAACCGACTCTTCCGCTTTGACTTCTGCAGCTCCCTCTTCGCTCGCAAGAAACTCGTCCGCGCTCAGTCCTGCTCGATCGGCCAACTCTGCCAGTATCGACTTAGAACCGATATCGGAACCCTCTTCAAAATAGCCTTTGAACAACGATTCCACCACCGCGTCCTGACAACCTTGCTGTCCTGCATACCAAATCAACCGATGGGCTAGGAAGGTGTTCGGGGTTCTGGCAATCTTCTCAAAGGCAAACGGGATCTGCTCGGCCCTTCCGGCCTCTAACAAACGCTGCTCCATTTCCTTAAACCTATCCAGGCTGCCGAACTTGGTTTGAAGATAGACCGTCCGATCCATCCCGCTCTTGGCCATGGTGGGATTCAATTGAAACGGCCTCCATTTCACTTCCACCCCTACGTCATCACGCCGTTTCTTGAGCGCCCGTTCGAGCCGTCGCTTACCGACATAGCACCAAGGACAGACGACATCGGAATAGACGTCGATATGGAGTTTTGGGCCCGGCTCAATCGTCAAAGTCATACTTTCAGTATCGCTTTTCTTCCAGATCATACACGTCGAACCATACATAGACCGGACGAGGTTGCGGCACGAACCTCGGAATGTATTCCTCCAGGTACTGTTGTGCCTGGAGACTCATGTCGCTCAACCGCATATCACGCATCGCATTATTCCATTTCAGCACCTCATCCGCGTCCTTGACCTTGGATGCACCAGAGATCCAGGTCGCGATCTCCTCATCGTTCGCTCCCGTCGCGACGACGTCCTTGAACTGTTCGGGCGTGATCCCGGTGAATGCAAACCATTGGCTCGCCAACGAACAGGGCCAATAGTTGTACTCGCCGTTCATGCCCAGCAAGAACGCCCGGCACTTATCCGCGCAACGAGCCGCAATCACATAACCGCCCAGCTTCTCTCGCGGACTCCGCGGGTAGCCCTCTCGGAGATCCTTGGCCAGCTTTCTCACTTTGTCGAGGTCCGTCTTCATAGTGGTCTCCTTATGTCTTGCGCATGCTGGCGCGAGGTTCATCCGGCCTTCACAAGTCCATTCAAAACCTCGGCCAGCGTAATTCGGCCTCGAATCACCGACGCAGGATGCTCGTAGTGAATCGTGCCGGTCGAGAAGGCGGCATACATCTCTTCAAAAAGTCTTGCCGCCTCATCCGAAAACCCAAACGACTTGAACGTCGGAACAACGGCATTTAGGGGCGCATGTTGAGGTGTTACCGTTTTCCCCAAGATCTGACCGAGTGCTGAAGCAACCTCATCAGGGCTGTAGTCTGCCGGACCTGCCATTTCCACGATCTGTTTGGCCAGTCCACCGGCGATCAATTGCTCCGCTGCGATCCTACCGATATCCTTGGTTGAAATCATGGGAACCTTGGCCTGAGGCGCGATGAATGTCGGAAGAATTCCCTCTGCTTTCGCCGCGCCAATCACCGGCGTCCAGTTATCCATAAAATAGCAAGGTCGAAGAATGGTCAGGCGCTTAGCAACCCGGCCGAGAGCTTGTTCGCCATAACTCGCGGCTCGGATTGGGCCGGTCTTTCCGGCAATATGTCCGCCGACCGACGACAGAAAGACTACATGCTCCACCCCACTCTTCTGAACGGCCTCTGCAGCCCGATCCATCCGTGCTCGTTGATCCGCCAACCATGCCTCGGCACCGTAATTTGGCGGCACCAACAAATAGACTCCCTTCGCCCCTTCGAAAGCCTTGGTTGAGGCCGATACATCGTCAAGCGATGCGACGACGACATCCGCGCCTTTCGCTTTCCAGACTGCCCCCTTGTCGGCCGAGCGGACGATGATCCGAACCGGCTGTTTCTTACTCAATAACGTCTCCACGACTGCAGATCCAGTATTCCCGGTAGCCCCTACGACAACAAACATGTTGAGTTCTCCTCTCCTTACCGACCTTGCGAACAATCAGTGACACAAGCTGGATGATGGCGTCACAACCCTTGGTTGTAAAGCACCCCCAAATCCTTTCCGGAAGAAGCCACCATCATAATAAAAATGTCTTGGCAACTTGCATTCCACTGAAACAGCTTGCATGAGGAAAATCCGATACCGCTGTAATTAGTGAGGATTCGTTGCGTGGGAACCTGAATTTGAGAAAATGAGAGACGCAGATCAGTGACGAGGCAGCGGCACAGTGCCGAATGGTCGGCTTCTCTCTACTAGGCGTACGCTACCCTCAGCTGAGGGGTGCTGATGACAGCTCCACTCATTCGCGTCGGGATTCCAACCGTCATTCTCATCCTGTCAGGGGTGATCAGTGCTGATTCTGCACTCGCATCGGATGAGCGCTCCCTACCATCCCGGGTCAGTTCAGTAAGAATCTCCGTCGCATCGTATGAACGAGTTCCCATCGCCACAATGTTGGCGCATCCGGATCGCTATCAGATGAGGGATATCCACATCGCCGGAACCGTCATGGCGGTTCAGACCGAGACCATCACGAATCAACTGATCTGTGGAAGCGCCCATGAACGGACGACACTCACGCTGGAAGATGACAGCGGACAGATCGAGGTGATTGATCAAGGGGCCTGTGGGAAGA
This sequence comes from Nitrospira sp., assembly GCA_029194675.1. Lineage (NCBI taxonomy): Bacteria > Pseudomonadati > Nitrospirota > Nitrospiria > Nitrospirales > Nitrospiraceae > Nitrospira > Nitrospira sp. The sequence continues at coordinate 84,090 of JARFXP010000006.1, forward strand.
ATGTGGGGGCGTTGAAGGCGCCGATGCTGAAGGCAGGCCAACAGATCGATCTCCTAGTGCAGATCATGATCCCAACCAACTCGGGCACTTCCGCCTCATCGGTGGAAGCAACCATCCGCTATATCGACCTAGCGCGAGAGTAGGTGCAGACAGACTCACAGGAGCCGCTGCTGATCTGCATGCTGCTTCTCCCATTCTTCGATATCGACCGTTCGACCGGATCGCACATCAGCCATCGCTGGTAGTATCGGCAGCCGATCCATTGCTACTTCCTCGCGTTGCAACCTCTCCGTCAATCGAGTGTCTATTCCGCTCGTGTCTTAGGCTGGCCGCATTGACAGCCTTATTCATTCAGCAGTACCTTCCCGCAAGAGATAAGTACGTATGACCTGCATAGACACCCCACAATAGTGTCACCGACATGGATGGCATGGACATCGCTCGGCGGCTGATTGCCGATGAGAGAGAAAAGAAAACCGGCTTCCTCGATCTCGGCAACCTTGGGCTTACGGAACTCCCGGTCGAGCTGCTCACACTCATCCATTTGTGCGGATTGAATCTCGGCCATGGGTATGTGGACGGGCAGGGGGAATATCACGAGTCGAGCAACGGCAATGAGGACAGCGCCAACAGGCTACCTGCCTTGCCGAGCAGCTTCGGCACGTTGAGAAATCTGGTCACGTTGTCTCTGCGCGGCAACCCTCTCATCGATCTCGGCCCCCTGCGCGCGCTCACCGCTCTGCAGCAGCTGAACTGCTGGAACACGGCGGTCACCGATCTCAGCCCGCTCCACGCGCTCACGGCTCTGCAGACCCTGAAGTGCTCGTACACACCGATCACTGATCTCAGCCCCCTCCGCGCGCTCACCGCTCTGCAGACCCTGGAGTGCTCGGGCACCCAGGTCACCGATCTCAGCCCCCTCCACGCGCTCACGGCTCTGCAGACCCTGAAGTGCTCGTCCACCCAGATCACTGATCCCAGCCCGCTCATTGGCACCATGAGTTTGCAGAAACTCACTGTGAACTACTGCCGGCTCGACGACTTCCCACGGCAGTTGCTCTTCCAGCAGAGCCTCCGTGACCTCACTCTCCACCAAACGACTATTCCTGGGATACCGGCGGAAGTACTCTCAGATTCTGATTACTCGAGTTGCCTCAAAGATTTACGCGAGCACCTGGTCGATGCGGAGAGCGGCCTTGAAAAAGTGCTTGAGGCAAAGCTTCTCGTGCTGGGGAACGGCCGAGTCGGCAAGACCCAGATCTGTCGTCGCCTGCGCGGGCTTCCGTACGACGAGACAGTGACTTCCACGCATGGCATCACCGTCACTGCAGAACCTTGGGTCGGCTCAATGACCGGAGAGGTGCTGAACATTTGGGACTTCGGCGGGCAGGATATCTATCACGGAGCCCACACGCTGTTCATGAAGACCAGCGCGGTCTTCCTGATCGTCTGGCATCCTGATTTTGAGACCACGGGTGAACAGTCCGCCGACGGGATCTGGTTCCGCAACTACCCGCTCCCCTACTGGCTGGAATACGCGCGTACGCTGGGGCGGAATGACTGCCCGGTCCTCGTCGTGCAGGCTCGCTGCGACCGGCCGGAACAGGAAGTCCATCGCCTGCCGGCTGACGATACATCTCTCCAATTTACCTTTCTCAAGCCCTGCTGGTACAGCGCGAAGACCCAACGGGGCCATGGGGCTCTCGAAGAGGCGCTGCGAGACGCCATCCAGTATCTGCGCGAGCGGGACGGCATCGCCACGATCGGGGTGGGACGAGCACGCGTGCTGCGCCAACTCGAGGCGTGGCGGAACGAGGACCAAGCCCTTCCCACAGCGGAGCGACGTCACCGGACCTTGTCCCAGGCAGAATTCCACACTCTCTGCGAGCAGATTGGCGGCGTCCGGTCGCCGGAACATCTGCTCACGTACTTGCACAATCTCGGCGTGGTCTTCTACCAGCCCCACCTCTTCGACAATCGGATCATCCTGGATCAATCGTGGGCGCTGGAGGCTGTCTACACCCTGTTCGACCGCCGGAAGGCCTATCCGCTCATTCAGAGCCTACGTGGTCGATTCACACAGTCACTCCTGGCGATGACGGCTTGGCGCGACTACTCCGAGCCGGAGCAACGGCTCTTTCTGAGCCTGATGGAGTCCTGCGGGATCGTGTTCGTTCATCGTAAGGCGGATCCAAAAATAGGATTTGCCACCGAATACCTCGCGCCGGATCTGCTTCCCGATAAGGGTGCGGTAGCCGATCAGCTTGCCGGACGGTGGAACGACACAGACGAGGGCTGGCGCCTCGAATACAGCTATCCGTTCCTGCATCCGGGTCTGATGCGCACCCTCCTGTGCGACGTCGGCAGGCGATCCCAAGAAGCCGGTGTCTATTGGAAATTCGGCGTCTGGCTCTATGAAAAATCGACAGGCTGTCGTGCCCTACTTGAGCAGCAGATGGATAACGAGCGCCAAGGCCGAATCATCCTCAACGTGCGGGGTCACCGGCACCAAGAGCTGGTCCGTTGGCTGTGCGAACGGATCGAGCAGTGCAACCGGCTGTTCGGCTATCCCAAGCTGAAACCCGCAGTGGGCGACTTCGGCCCGAGTCTCCACGCTCGGCAGCGAGCTGCGACAGGCCGAGGTGCCGCGCCGAAGGTCGGCGGCCTGTCAGATCGATTGTCCGTAGACCTTGGCGCCATGGAGCCGGCAGGCGGGCTGGTGGCTCTGGAACCGACCTTCGACAAACCACCGGAGTCCTTTTTCCCTTCACGCGAGCCCCAGGTTTTCATTTCCTATGCGTGGGGCGACGACACTCCAGCCGGCCGACAGCGAGCGAAGGTCGTGGACGATCTCTGCACAGCCCTCGGTCGACAGGGCATCACGGTCCGTCGCGATCGCGACGAGATGCGGCCAGGCGATCTGATCAGCGAGTTCATGGACCGATTGGCTGAGGGTGACTTTGTGATTGTCATCATCAGCGACAAATATCTTCGGTCGGAGTACTGCATGTATGAGCTGTTTCGGATCTATCGCAACTGCGCGCATAAACCGGATCGCTTCCGCAAGAAGGTGATCCCCATCATCCTACCTGACTCAAATATTGATAGCACGGACAACAGGCTGGAACGGGCGATTTACTGGACCAATGAGGAAGCGAAACTAAAGCTCCGCGTCAAGAACAATCTCGAGGCAGTTGGCCCCAAGCCATATACGAAATTCTGGTCAATGGGTGAATTCGCGCACCACACGTCAGACATGCTGGAAGAATTGGTGGACCAACTGCAGCCACGCGATTTCGAGCGCCAGGCCCAGGAAGGATTTAAATCGGTGCTTGAGCAGATTGCGAGAAGACGTTGAGCGAATGGAAATCACCGGTGACACGCTTACTCCCCATCGACACACGGTCATCACTCAAATATCTCCGATCACCGGACACACCGGACCATCCGGCTTGAAACTCGCCTCATACGTGAGCAGGCGCAGGTGTTCGACGTGGGCCTACACCAAGAAGATGCGGTCGAAGGGGTCACGATGGTGAAGCGGCATTCGATCAAGGGCCAGGGCAATCTTCATGACCACCTCCCAGAGTGAGGCGGCATGATCCGAGAATATGCGGCAGGGGGCGGGCGGGCTCATGTCTGTTCCGCTAAGGCACTGGGATCCGGCGTGGCAGGAATGCGATTGAGACGCTGAATCAGGTCAGGCCATGTAAAGGCACCATGCCTGCCGTGGTTCTTGTAGAGTCGGATAAGAACCGTGGTGGGTCAGCCCCTTCAAGAGTCCAACCTTCTCGATCGTACTCGGCATGCACCGCCATCGGCGTGTGGACACGCACCGATTGTTGCACCTACTCCCACCCGTTGACCTTCTGGTCTTACTCATTTATAGCCCCTTCGCTATCGCATTGACTTAAGGCGGCTCCACGTCCAGGAACTCTCCTAATCCAGTGTCTGGCGGTATCGCTTGACGCCGATCGCCAAGGCAACAACGGCGAAGAGGGCGATCTGCCATAACTGAAGCACAATCTCTTCTGCCCCATTTCCTTTCAGCATGATGCCCCGCACGATCCTAAGAAAGTGGGTCAGCGGCAGCAGCTCGCCGATCATTTGCGCCCACTGAGGCATCCCGCGGAACGGGAACATGAACCCCGAGAGCAACAACGACGGCAAGAAGAAAAAGAACGAGAGCTGCACGGCCTGCAACTGGTTCTGTGCCATGGTGGAAAAGGTGATTCCCATCGCCAAGTTGGCTGTAATGAAGACCAACGCGGCGAGGAACAGCATGGGGACGTCGCCGTACACAGGCACCTTGAAAAGCAGGTGAGCCGCCAGGAGAATGAGCGCCACTTGGACATAGCCCACAAGAATATACGGAAGCACCTTGCCGATCATGACCTCGAACGGCCGTGTCGGCATCGAGAGCAGATTTTCCATGGTGCCGCGTTCGCGCTCACGCGTAATTGCCAAGCCGGTGATCATCACCATCGTCATGGTCAGCACCACGCCCATCAAGCCCGGCACGATGTTGTATTGTGTGATAGCCTCGGGGTTGTATCGCGCGTGGATACGCAAATCGATCGGATCGTCACCTTGAGACAGAAACGCTAAAGGCCCCTTGAAATCTTGCCGGAGTGCCGTCCCCGCCAACAGGCGCAGCGAGCCGATGGCATTGCTGGTTGCCGCCGGATCTGTGGCATCGGCTTCGACAAGGATAGCTGGTCGCTCGCCGCGGACTACGTCACGCGAAAAGTTTGGCGGAATATTGATCACGAACTGCACGTCGCCCCGCGCGAGAACCTCCTTCGCTTCCTGCTCGCTCGTCACCTGCCGGGTGAATTCGAAGTAGTCGCTGTTCCGTATCGCCTGGAGGACGGTTCGTCCATGAGGACCGTAATCGGCGAGAAGCACCGCCGTCGGCAAGCGCTTCGGGTCCGTGTTGATGGCAAAGCCGAAGAGAATGAGTTGGATCAACGGAATGCCGATCATCATCCCGAAGGTTACCCGGTCTCGTCGCATCTGAATGAACTCCTTGACGACGATGGCCCAGAAACGGGAGGGAGAAAATGTCCATCGCAGACTCATGACGTGACCTCATTCGAGGATCGATGCATGAGATGGATGAACACGTCTTCCAGACCAGTGGGCACGCGCTGCCATTCATACGGCGCAGCACGAGACGCCGAAACCGTCGCGTCGAGCGCGACAGGGTCGTCTCCGCTCACGTGCAACCGATCACCAAACGCGACGGCTTGTTGCACGCCTGGTTGTCGGCGCAAGATTCCCGCCAATTGCTGAAGATCCGGCCCACTGACGGACCAAGTGGTAAGCTGCGCCTGGATGATGACATCGGCGACAGTTCCATAGGTGAGTAACTTCCCATAGGCGATGTAGGCAAGGCGATGGCAGCGCTCGGCTTCATCCATATAGTGGGTGGTGATCAAGAAGGTGAGGCCTTCGGCGGCCAATTCGTGAATCTGTTCCCAAAATTCTCTGCGCGCTTTCGGATCGACGCCGGCCGTCGGTTCATCCAAGAGCAATAACTTGGGCCGATGGATCAGACAGGCCGCCAACGCAAGTCGCTGCTTCCACCCTCCCGACAACTGACCGGCCAGCTGCTCTCGTCGATCGGTGAGGCCCAACCGCTCGAGGCTCTGCTCGACGGACTCGCGGCGACGATGAACTTCAAACATCCGGGCAACGAAATCGAGATTCTCGGCGATGCTCAAGTCTTCGTAGAAACTGAACCGCTGGGTCATGTAACCCACCGCGGCTTTGATGGCTTCGCTTTCGGTGATGACGTCGTAGCCGAGACAGGTACCGCTCCCTCCATCCGGGTGCAGGAGACCGCACAGCATGCGGATGAACGTCGTCTTGCCGCTGCCGTTCGGCCCGAGGAAGCCACAAATCTCGCCACGACGTACCTGCAGCCCGATGTTGTCGACCACGGTCCGTGACCCAAACCGCTTGGTCATGCCCTGTACGTCGATGACCAATTCTTGTCCGTTGACATCCTGGTTCATGGAGCACCGTTGAATCGTACATCCACCGGTTGACCGGGGTGCAGATTGCGCGCGGTATCCTGGTCAAACAGCGCTTCAATCATGAAGACCAGCTTCTCGCGGTTCTCCTGGCTATAGATGACCGGCGGGGTATACTCTGCCCGTGGAGAAATATAGCCCACCTTTCCCTGAACCATGCCCTGCACACCATCAACCGTGATCTGGACTACATCGCCGAGTTTGATGGTCCCAACCCTTGTCTCAGGTACAAACGCACGCACTTTGATGTGGTCGGGCGGCAGCAGGACAACCACGGGACGTCCGGCAGCTACCCATTCTCCTTCACGGTACAGGGTGTCGAAAACCAACCCTGCCTTCGGCGCCGCTTGGCGTTTTTGCGCGAGAGCCCATTCTGCCCCGGCCAACGCCGCTTCCCTTGCACGAACCTCTGCTTCGGCTGCCGCGACTTGATCCGCACGAGCCCCTAACACCGCTGTGTTCAGATCGGCTTTCAGTTGCGCGACCTGCTGTTGATTCTGGTCCCGTGCCGCGCGTGCGCGATCCAATTCCATTTCCACTACGGCACCGGGCATAGCCTTGAGCCCTTCCTGTCGCGTGACTTCTTGCACAGAAAGGCGCAGCGCTGCCTGCGCATATTTCAGTTGCGCCCTGAGCGATTCGATCTCAGAGGGCCGTTTTCCCTTCTTCGCATCATCGAGGTTGGCCAGCGCTTGGCTGAGTTTCTTCGCTGCTTCGTCACGGGCGGCTTGCTCTGACACCTGTTCCAGGGCGAAAAGGGGATCGCCCGCACTGACCTGTTCTCCACGCCGTACGGACAAGGATGCAAGCGCACCGGCATAGGGCGAAGCCACGTAGACGTATTCACCCTCGACGTAGCCCTGAACTTGATCGGACGAAGATCGTCCACAGCCCGACTGGACCACGGCAACCACCAGCGTGAATGCCAGAATCAGCCCCTGCGTAGTTCCTGGACGACCTACAGCCATCGGTTCACCGATTGCGCCGGTTGTTCAGTGCCCCTTCGAGGATGATTCGAATGATTGATGAGTATCCAGTTTCTAAAGTCAGGCCAAGTTCCACCAGTTTGGGAGGATTCATGATCGTCTGTACGGCTCCGAGTAGGATCTCGATAATGAGATGAACGGGGATATCGTTTCTGATGAGGCCGGCCTTCCGCCCTTCTTCAAACAGTTCGCCGAAGTGCTGGCGGATCAAGTCTCGACGACGCCGTTCGATGACCTGAAATAGCTCGGGCAGCTCACGCCCGATGTCCCGCACAAATGGTGGTTGAATCTCAGCTGTGTGTTGTTGCACACAATCCAGCAGGTTCCGGAGCGTCGTCTCGACACTCCGCCCGGCTTTTCTTTTCAGACGAGAGAGGTCTGCTTCGACTTCCCCGAACTTCTCCTGCATGATGGCTTGGACGAGCACGGTCTTGCTGGGGAAATGGGCGTACAAGGTTTTCTTGCTCATCCCGAGTTCGGTGGCAATATCGTCCATGCTGACCGCTCTGAATCCATGGGTGAAGAATTGTCGCCGGGCCGCGCGGACGACCCTATCGGCTGGAGAACGACTCGGAATGATTTTGCCTGTTGACTTCTTCATACGGGACGGATCATATGAGCACTAGAGAAACTAAAATGGTTTTATAAGTTTCCTGCATGAGTTGTCAATCAGGAAATCTCCTCCTTTAGCAGGCTGCGGAAAACCCCCTTCGTTCATCCTTCGGGAGCCTCAGGACGAACGAAGCGGTGATTAAATATGCTGAGGTTTCCGTTCCAGTTGAGCCCTTCGACTGATCTCACGACGGGTCTGGCGAAGCACGGAAACCGCGTTTTCTACAGCCCTGCTAAGTGTTTCTTCTCTGGGGGTGGCGTCGATCCTGGAGCCCGTTGGCCACAGTGGAAGAGGTCGACTGAGGATGGGTGGAGCGAGAATGAACGGGCTGGGTCGCTAACCGCACCCGCTGATCCTTACTGTTGCCCTTGATGGGCCGTTCAACCGCGCGACCTAACTGATGAGTCTTGATCGATTCGCGTCCGTCGTGAAATTTCTTGTTCCTGACAAACCCGGACACCATTCTCGCGTGGGGAAGTAGATGCGGAGGAGAACCAGCAGAGATTCTTCTAGCGGACTATCGATTGTGCGGGCAAGTGATGTCGAGGCAGGGCGCTTTCTCGTCTACAACCCTCTACCCCATTCCCACCCGCTGGCTTCATAGCACTTTCCCTTGAGACGGCTCGCTTCGGATACAATGCAAATCAGAATTGTTCTGTAAACCGACCATCATTCAACACTTGCCCAGCACGGCTGCTCCAGCTTCAGTTACAACCCTTCAGAATGAGTTTGTTGTTTGTCACCTCGACTCTCGCTAATGGGCAAGGATTTCCCGCCGTCATCTCTCAGACAGAATGTTTGTTCTTCAGCGGGATGATGTCCCATCGGACCTCCATAATAAGAAAAGTCCGCCGCTTCCGCTTCCCGGGTATTCCAAATGTGAAGACACTGCGCCAGAAGGTGCGGCAGCACTCTCGGAGCTCCACCGATTATTTCCGTGCTGGCTCTCTCGGTCATTCCGACAACGACGAGTTTGTTGCCTCTCTGCAACATGCTGGATTCCGGAGAGCCGTTAAAGGCAACGGCGTACCAGAATGAGTCTCCGCGTTCCACACTCTTAGTACCATATGTCGTATGGTTCTCGATGGGCTGCGCCTCGACAAGAAGGACGACACCTTCCGGTTTCCGAACAACCTCTATGATTTCTCCTCCCAATTCCACTTTGTGTGAGACAAAGTCGTCGTTCGACGGGTGATAGGTCTGTTGCTGCCAAGCCTCGAGGTCAAAGGTATTGGTTTCGACGTTTTTCATCACCTCTGGAGGAAACATCGGTATGATTGTGCAGGCTTCCAACAATACACACATCGCAAACAGTCCGATCATGCGCATGGCAAATCTTCTCCCTTGCTCCAGCACTCCAAAAACAACGGTCGGTGAGAGCGCTAAGAATATCGACATCATTGACCTTCATCTCCCTTGATCTGTAAAAAGTATATCGTTCGAATATGAATGGTCCATGATGAGATCGTGAAGAAATCTTCACCAGCAATCCTGCATAAATACTGATCCGTCCCCGGTATGAGTTTCTCGATCTTCAACATGACGTATCGCCAGGCTTCTTCGCGTGAACCGTTGTCCAGCGTGACAAAGGAAGGTCAGTTGCCTATCCGAAGGAGTTGAGCCGGCATGAGGAGGATGCGGTTTTGCCACGTGGCAGACTGGAAATCCTCAGGCAAGCACAGAGATATTGGCAGGAATACGCTTGGGAGAGTGAATCAGGTCAGACGGTGTCGAAGTCACATGTCCGCTGTGGTCTTTGTAGATTCGGAGAGGGATGGTAGTGGATCGGGGGATGCCTTACGTCTACTGATAGGAACCAAACGACCTTTCGGACTACTCCCAACCGCTGACTTCATAGCCCTTTTCCTTAAGACAGCCCGAGACGGCATCGGCATATCGCGGTTCCGGTTCCAACGGCTTGAATGTTCCACCGAGTAGTCCAACGACCAATCCAAGACCGCTACCGGCAGCGGCCCCGATCGTCACTCCTGGTAATCCCCCCATCACCCCAGCCGACGCGCCGACCGCACCACCGAGCGTCAGGCCGAGTATGGCGCCGGTCGCCGCATTCGCGCTCTGGTGCACACCAGGCTGCAACCCGGTCCCTTCAACTTTCTTCCGACAGGATTCAACCTCCTGCTGAGCCATCTCTCTGCCATACAAGTGAAGTTGTTTATTGGACCGGAAGATCGGCTGTGGGTCAGTGCAGGAGGTAAGGGTTATGAGTGCCGCATACACAACAAGACGATGCCATGACCGATTGACCACAAAAACCCCTTTGAATGCTTTCCCTGCTTTTCTTCACTTCTCACCCTTTGGAGCAAATGTCGAGGCTTTTTCAATTGCGCACATATCTAGTGGTTTTGTTCTACTTGCTCCTATCTTTCTTTCCCTACTCTTTCCATCAGGGCTGCGTACGGGAGGGGTTCCTCCTGCGCGCATGCATCGAGCACCGCCCTTAATTTTTACTCAGATTGTGTCTCGTGTGAGCGATGCGCGAGCACAGGAACATTTCCCGTACGCAGCCCTCCCCTCTCCCTCACTGCCAGCCTGTCACTTCATATCCCTTCTCTTGCAAACAGCGGTTGACGAAATTCGTGTAAGTCTGGTTTGGTTGCGAGGGACTCGCAGCATGAAACAAACCGGTCAGGAGCCCCCAGACCGCTCCACTCGCAGCACCGATCATCGATCCTCGTCCCGCTCCTCCGAAAATCGCTCCCCCAACCGCTCCACTTGCGGCACCGACTCCGGCGCCGACGGCCGTGCTCGTTGCGACACGTCCTCCCTTGCTTCCTCCACCTTCCACCGCGCCTGCCGACTCTGCCAACTGCCGACAGGCTTCGATATCACGCTCCGCCCCGTCTTTTCCCACCGACTCCAGCTGGGCATTGGGATAGAGCACCGGACGTGCGCTGGAGCAGGCTGAGAGCATCAACAGCGCGAGGACGGCGCTCATTCGTAATCCCTTCATATCCGCTCCGTTTCTTGCTCGTTTCGCGACAGCAATCGAGCCAAGAGCACCTGAGCCGAGACATCCTTCACACACAGTCGTTTGCGCCGAGCTTCGGTCCCTGCGTGAATGCGTACGTTTGCGCGCGGCACAGCACACCGCTCGGCGATGAAGCAGATCAGTTCGTCGTTGGCGGCACCGTCGATCGGGCGAGCTGCCAGGCGGATCTTTATAGCGTCGCCATGAATTCCGACGCACTCAGTACGTGAAGACCCGGGTTGGACATGTACGGTCAGGAGCGCCCCGCGCTCACTATCCCGTGCGATGGTAGGAAGGGAATTCACTAGCCCACATTATTCATGACAGTTCGTCGCGAGATTGCGGAGTCGCCAAGCGAGACGGGCGCACGGAGGCGCGAGGAAGGGAAGCAGACTTGAAACAGTCCGTTGACAGACCGAGCAGCGAGTCCGCCCGCCTGGCCACGATAAGCTCCTGGCAAGGCTTGTCGCAGCGGCGAATCCACAATTGCAGCAGAAATGCTCATGAATGATGTGGGCTAGAATCGATGGATTCAAAAGATCGCCTTCACGAATTCGAGTATCGCGCGTTGCATGTCCGAATCATCAGTGATCGGACGAGCGACGGCCACATCACAGGCCCGCTCGGGCGGCACGCCTTGCTTGATGAGCGTACCGGCGTAGATCAAGAGTCTGGTACTGACTCCTTCCTCCAACCCGTGGTTCCTCAAGTTGCGGACCCTTTGTCCGAGCTTGACGAGATTTCCGGCGATTGCAGGCTCCACCCCCGCTTCCCGCTGAACCACCATCGCTTCGATGTCCGGAGCGGGATAGTCGAATTCAATCGCCACGAATCGTTGCTTCGTGCTTTGCTTCAGATCTTTGAGGACACTCTGGTAGCCGGGGTTGTAGGAGATCACCAGCATGAACTCGTCGGCTGCCTCCACAATCTGGCCTTTTTTCTCGATCGGGAGCACCCGCCGGTCATCGCTGAGAGGATGGATGATGACGGTCGTGTCCTTTCTCGCTTCCACTACTTCGTCGAGATAGACAATGGCCCCATGCTTCACTCCGGCGGTCAAGGGCCCATCCATCCATACGGTATCCTGCCCCTTGAGGAGATAACGGCCCACCAAGTCGGATGCCGTGAGATCCTCGTGACAGGCGACCGTGATCAACGGTCGGCCGAGCCTGTACGCCATGTATTGAACAAAACGGGTTTTCCCGCAGCCGGTCGGTCCCTTGAGCATGACCGGCAGTTTTTTCTCGGCGGCAATGGTGAACAGGCCGATCTCCCCACAGACCTCCGCGTAAAACGGTTCCTGCAGGATGCGATACTTGGCTACATCGACTTCCCGCGCTTGCTGCATCAACGATTCGCCCCTCGTCTGGACATGAGATCGATCCGCCTGACCTCAGCAGATCTCAAGTCTTTGCCACAATAAACGGAATAAAATGCGAAGATCAAGCAAGGGGGCGTCTGAGCTGTCCGCTACGCCACCTTCTTTCCATCCAACACTTCACGAACTTTTTGGGTCAATACAATAGGCGTGAAAGGCTTCTGGAGGAAGTCCGTGTCCCGTTTGACCCCACCCTGTTCGAACACCGGATGATCGGGGTAACCGGACATGTACAGAATCTTGATCTCGGGCCGAACAACCGTCAGTTTTTCTGCGACCTCCGGCCCGCTCATCTGCGGCATCGCGACGTCTGTCAGCAACAAATGGATCGGGCCCAGGTGCTTCGCGCCGGTCAGGAGCGCTTCGATGCCATGACGCGCCACCAACACTTCGTACCCGCTGAGGCGAAGAGCTTCTTGCACAAGTCCGCGCACCGAAGGGTCGTCCTCAACCACGAGTATCGTTTCTCGCCCGATCGCTCCGCCCACTGGTCCGCTGACGATGGGAGTTGCCTCTGTGGCTTGATCCACCTTCGGGAAAAAGATCTTACAGATGGTTCCCTGTCCCGGCTTGCTCTCGATCCCGATTGTCCCACCACTCTGCTTGACGATACCGTATACAGTGGACAACCCAAGGCCCGTCCCCTTCCCTTTTTCCTTCGTGGTAAAAAACGGCTCGAATAAATGCGATTGGGTTTCTTCGCTCATCCCGTGCCCGGTATCCCTGATCACCAGGAGCACGTAGGTTCCCACATCGAGCGTCATCGTTTCACGCCGAGGGCCCTTTCCGATCGTGACATTCCGGGTTTCGATCGTCAGCTTGCCTCCGGTAGGCATGGCATCTCGAGCATTCACGGCCAGATTCATGATCACTTGCTCAATCTGCCCCGGATCGGCCTTGATCGATCCTAACCGCGGCTCCAGGTCGGCACAGAGTTCAATGATGTCCTCCCCCAACAGCCGCCGCAGCATCCCGTCCATGTTCATGACGAGCGCGTTCAGATCCACAATCTTGGCCGCCACAAATTGCCGGCGGCTGAATGCCAGCAGTTGGCTGGTCAAGCCGGCAGCACGATCGGCGGCTTTTTTGACTTCTGCCATCTCGCGTCGCGCAGGATCTGCCGACCCCAAGCGACTCAGGATCAGCTCGCTGTATCCTCGAATCACCGTCAGCAGATTGTTAAAATCATGGGCGACACCACCAGCGAGCCGCCCCACGGCCTCCATCTTCTGCGCTTGGCGCAGTTGCGCCTCCGTCAGGCGCAACGCCTCCTCGGCTCTCGTGCGTTCGCCGAATTGCCCGATCTTTAGGCCGACATCGGTGATCATACTGAGTAACTCGCTATCCGGCTCACGGACCTGATCGCTGAAAAACTCGATGACGCCCTCGACCTCACCGGCGATACGGATCGGAAACCCGAACGCGCCATGAAGTCCGGCCTTAGCAGCCACATCCGCTAAAACAAACACGGGATCGCATGTCACATCTCTGATCCACATCGGTCGCCCGCTCTCCCAAATTCGACCCGGCAGCCCAACCCCTAGCTTGAAGCTCTGAATCTGCTTCGCCGCAATGAATTCCTCAGCGCAGACGGTCTCTGCTTGCCAATGATGGAGACACCGCAATGTTCCCGATTGTTTATCCAATCGCCAAAATAAACCTAAGTCCCACTCAAGACTTTCGCCGACTGCCTGAGTGATCCTCGGCACCGCTTCTTCCAGCGTCAGGGCCTCGGAGAGGACTCGCGTTACCGCATATTGGGATGCGAGCCGTCGTTCAGCCCGACGACGATCCGTAATGTCGCGCACAAACGCGCTGAAGATATAGGCTTCACCGATACGCGCCGGCGAGACAGCGAGCTCGACCGGAAATTCGTGGCCTTCCTTATGTCGCGCAGCGATCTCGATCCGACGATTCAGCACAGGGCCGACTCCGGTCCTAAGATACTCCCTGATCCCTTGAGTGTGCGCCTCCCGATCCCGCTCAGGGATGATGGTGTCCGAGAGCAATTTCCCCATCGCCTCTTCTCGGGTCCACCCGAAGATAGCGGTAGCTTGGGCATTCCATTCGGTCACGATTCCGGCGGCGTCGATGGTGATGACTCCATCAAGCGCCGTATCGACAATCGCTCGATTGCGTTCCTGACTTTGCAATAAGGCCGCCTCGGCAGCGCGAGCCCAAGCACTTTCCTGTTGAGCCTGCCGATATTCAGCACGCAATCGAATCGTCGACCATAATAAGAGCACCAACAGCGGGAGCCAGACAGCCGCCACGATGCTCCGCTCAACATGGCCGAGCAGGAATGTTCCCACACCCAGGGTGAACAGCGTGAGTAAGACCATCACGAACATCAACCACTCATACCGCCGAGCTGTTGATGCGGTTCGCTCTTCCGGTTGGATCATGTGGTCGTCCTTGTGATTGTCCAGGTATCGAGGAGTGCGGTTGGATGGTAGGCCGACTTGGCAGCACGGAGTCCCGGAAGACCTGCATGATCCATGACATTGACAGAGGCCGCCCCTTGCGCCATGGCAGTTCGACAGGTGTCGCGGAAGACCCACTGAGCCAGACCGGGGATGGAACGATCCGCGACCTCCAACAGGATGCACCAGGTCAGGGGAGTCAACCGGTAGCCGAAGGTATAGGCGGCGATGTCACCGTTGACTCTCACGATCGTACCCGACAAGCCGATCCGTTCATGCTCTTGAAAGACGAGGGCATGGGCCATTTCTGCATCCTCCAGAAGCAGCTTCCCCATCTGATCGAGGTTGCTCCGCCGTTTCTGCTCGGCCCACCGTCGATACAGAAGCGCGCAGCCGGCTTGATGCTCAGCGCGATACGGTTCGCTCGTGATCGCCCGTTCTCGGGCCACACGATTGCAGAGCGCCCGTTGGGATTTGTAGCGGTCTCCTGCCAAGGCAACCAGAGCAGCGACGGGGTAGAGATAGTCTCCTTCTTTCCGACGGAATTGGATCCTGTCGCTCTCCAACAGTCGTCTTTGGGACTCCATCACGTTTTCGATGCGACTCACCGGCGACGGCCCGTTCCACGACCGCATCAGCGCGAATGCTTCCTCCACCGCCTGATCCAGCGGTCCGGCTCCGAGCGGTGGAAGCGGCATGAACCATCCGTCCGGAGACTCGGCAAAAAGAAACAACGTGTGATCAGACTCCATCCACCAGTAGGGAAGCAACGATGTCCATATATAGTGGTAGGGAAACGCAAATGCGGCCGGCGTGTCATGACCGATCACTTGCGCACGCTCGAGCGCCTTTGCGAAACCGGCTGCGTCCTGCAACCTCAGCGGACGGAGCTGAGGATCCACCGGCTTAGGACCAAGGCGAACCGTCAGGTGCGGGAGCGCCTTGAGAACGACCACATCCTCCTGAAAACGACCGATGAGGCGAGGATGTGCCGCAATCGCTTCCACGATCGCCTCATCCGCAAGGAAGGTGGCGACACGGTCCCCATACTCGCGAATTGCACTTGAGGGCGAGTCGCGGACGAATGGGCACTTGGAATCCCAACCAAGCTGGACTACTCGACCCGACGCGTCCCACATCAACGCCAACGGGTACAGCCGACAATCCAATGGACGAACGTCGTAAATTCCACAAAGGCCTGACTTCGAATCAAACGCAGGACAGAGATACCCTTCGCCGATTGGATTCTCGACAAGATCGACCTGCGAGCCGGACTTGTTGGGAAAAAACGACTCGGGAACTCCTTGTGCCACGGCATCGCTGATTTCCAGATGCGTAAAGTATGGGCGAAGAAAGCTGTCGGCTTCCGGAAAACGACAACAGACATCACAACGAAAACAGGCTGCATTCGGAACCAGCTGAGGCAGAACCCTTATTGCCTGTTTGGAATCTACCGTCATGAGATCCATCGAGATGCAATCATACGATGCATGCGGGACGGTAGCAAGGAAGGTTCGCTTCTAATCAACTCGCGACCTGTCACATTGCTCCATATATCCTGCTCCCCTCGGACAGTCCGTCGACCTCTTGTCGGTCTCTGATGTGCGTGCTAGCATGAAGTCTCTTTGCACCATTTGATGCCGCATGTCCGTCAGGCCGGAACATAACTATATGGTTTCTCCGTTGTCCCAGACCGAAGACTCCTGCCAGACCTTTTCTCCAGAGGCCGCACGCGATCGCTGCACCGCCATCCGCACGCGATTGCGCCACGCCAATCTGTTTAGAGTTCCAGCCGCCGCATCTCTTCAGCAGCCGTCTTCAGGCTTGGGGGCGACGACCTCGTGGCGAATCAGCCCCTGCCCGTTTTACCTGTCCTCTGATCAACTGCGGTTCTTCACCGAGTTGGGGCCACAACTGCTCTCGTTCTATCGAGTGCTGAACCGGCTCTACAACGAGAGCGTCAAAGGCATCCAACCAACCTGGGTTGCACGATACCTTGATCAAGGTAAGCCGGAAGTCTTGGTGCAGTACAGCCGAATGAAACGGTTTCGCGATGCCCTGCCCGCCGTCATCAGGCCCGATGTGATTCCCACACAGGACGGCATGGTCATCACCGAGCTGGATTCGGTTCCAGGCGGCATCGGGCTGACCGCCTGCCTCTCGTACATCTACCACGACCTTGACGGCGGTGATTCACAGCTCATCGGGGGACGAGACGGGATGGTACGCGGATTTGCCCGCATGCTGCAATCTTTGCGAGGCCCGCGTGAAGGATGCATTGCGATCCTGGTCTCGGATGAATCCAAGGACTATCGGCCGGAAATGTCCTGGTTGGCCGCTGAACTCCGCGAAGAGAAGCTGCCTGTATGGTGTGTCGAGCCGCATGAGGTTCGATTTACAGAGGAAGGGCTTCGGCTGCATGTGGACGGCAGCGAACAAGCCATCAGCATGGTCTATCGCTTTTATGAACTGTTCGACCTGTTGAACATTCCCAAGACCGAGCTCGTTCAATATACCGCGAAGAAAGGCTGGGTTTCCGTGACGCCGCCTTACAAGCCAGCACTGGAAGAAAAATCTGCTTTCGCGCTGCTCCACCATCCTATGCTTCGTCCATTCTGGGAAAAGGAACTGGGGACCGACTGCATGCTTCATTTAAGCACCATCATGCCCAAGACCTGGTTGCTCGACCCAGCACCGATTCCTGCAATCGCGACGATCCCCGGCCTACGGATCGGGGGGCGTGCGGTTTCAAATTGGGCCGATCTCGAGACAGCCACGCAAAAGGAGCGCCATTTCGTCGTCAAGCCTTCCGGATTTTCCACACTCGCGTGGGGAAGTCGGGGCGTTTCAATCGGACATGACATGCCCCAAGTCGAATGGGTCCAGGCGCTCCGGAAAGCGCTCGCATCTTTCCCGACCACACCCTATATCTTGCAAGAGTTCCATAAGGGGCGGTTATTTGAAATGGACTTTGTGGAGAACGACCAACAGACCATGGCACGCATGTCAGGCCGCGTACGCCTCTCTCCCTACTATTTTGTTTCCGCGGGTCAGATAGAGCTCGCAGGCATTCTGGCGACCGTCTGCCCGGCTGATAAGAAGATTCTTCACGGGATGATGGACGCCATTATGGTTCCTTGTGCCCTCCGACCAGCCTGATGCGCGCCCTCACGATCAACCATAAAATTGGACGTTTCACTTTCTGCCTTTTCCTGGTAGCCTAATACGATTGTGGCTGTGACTCTTTTCCATGTCGACTGGTGCCCTGACTGTCAGGAGGTCCGCCAAAAACTGACTGATTTGGGACTGACGTACGAAGCGGTCGTCGTGCCCGACAGCAGGCGAATGCGCACGCAGGTCTACGAGGTATCCGGCCAATACTATGTGCCGGTCCTCAAGGACGGCGATCTCGTTCTGACGGAGACCGACGACATTCTGGCCTATCTGAACGAGCGATATGGTGCCGACCGTGCGGGGGCCGAGGTGGCAACCGAGTTTCAGTCGCAAGCCCGCGCCACGCCCGATGCGTTAGACAAAGACGACGAACACCCATCTTGCCGAATTAATTGACCAACCGAAGGACGATTCATGGAAGACTGGAGACAAGTCCTGGCAAAGAGCATCGTGAAGCCCAAGGACTTGGCCGAACGGTTCGGCCTCGATGAAAAAGAGGTCGAAGCGATCGTCGGCCCTTATCCCCTGCGGATTACCCCGACCGTACTCGAGACGATCAAATCGAAGGATGACCCGATCTGGAAGCAGGTGGTGCCCGACGCGGCGGAGTTGGACGATATCGCGGCCGACGACGATCCTTTAGAAGAAGACCTCATGAGCCCGGTGCCGCACCTCGTGCACCGCTACCCAGATCGGGTGCTGCTGATGGTCACGAACCAATGTCCGATCTATTGTCGGTTTTGCACCAGAAAGCGTCTGGTCGGGAAGCCCGGATTTCTCAAGAAGGGCGAGCTGGACCGCGCGATCGAATATATCCGCGAGCACAAAGAGGTGCGCGATGTGATCCTCTCTGGAGGCGACCCGTTGCTGCTTCCTGACCATCTCCTCGAACGTGTGCTCAGGGGTCTTCGCACGATTCCTCACTTGGAGATCATCCGCATCGGATCGAGGGTTCCGGGAACCTTGCCGCAACGCATCACATCCCAACTCTGTGACATGGTGAAAAAGTACCATCCCGTTTACATGAACCTGCATTTCAATCACCCGGACGAGCTGACGCCAGAAGTGAAAGCCGCTTGCGGCCGACTCGCGGATGCCGGCATTCCACTCGGCGCCCAAACGGTTCTCCTCAAAGGCGTGAATGATGATCCGGAAATCATGAAGCGCCTCGTCCATCAACTGCTCCTTGCGCGGGTGAAGCCCTATTACCTCTATCAGGCTGACTTGACCAAGGGAACGAATCATTTCCGGACGACCGTCGAAACGGGCCTGAACATCATTCAGGCGCTCCAAGGCCACACGAGCGGAATGGCCGTGCCCCACTTCGTGATCGATGCGCCGGGCGGCGGCGGTAAGATCCCGTTGCTGCCCGACAACTACGTGGTCCATCTGGATGAGGATGGGGCGATTCTCCGGAATTATGAGGATAAGACCTTCCACTATCCCCAGCCAAAGTCCGATAGTCGGCGGGAGCTTCCGATGATCGGTGTACGCTCCTCGCTCGATGGTTCAGAAGCAGCCTATGCGGCTTGCGGTGACAGCTACCCCGATCGCGACGGCTACGCCGCCTGGGGTAACAGCTGCGGCGGAGATGTGGACGACCTGTGACCACTCATTCGCCCCGAGCCGGCATTCTCCCCTATCAGGACATCAAGCGCTTGATCGCAGCCCGAGCCATCAGCGCTTCGCCGACAGTCGAAGACCGGCAGATCCAGCCGGCCAGTCTCGATCTCCGTCTAGGCCTCAAAGCCTATCGACTGATCAGCAGCTTTTTGCCGGAACTGTCGGCCATCTCCTCAAGACTGAACGTGCTGGATTTTTACCAGTCGGATCTCGTGATGTACGAGATGGATCTGACCGACGGGGCGATTCTGGAGAAGGGCCATGTGTATCTCGTTCCGTTGCTGGAACAACTGGCCCTCCCGAAGACGGTCCGCGCACGCGCGAACCCAAAGAGCACGACAGGCCGTCTGGATGTCTTCACCCGCGTCGTGACAGATCTCACCTCCGGCTTCGATGAAATCCGTGCCGGCTATCGAGGCCGGCTCTTCCTAGAGGTCGTCCCACGCTCGTTTGCCGTCAAAGTCCGCACGGGGCAGTCGCTGAACCAGATCCGGTTTGTGTGCGGCGAGGCCACGGTGCCGGACCGGACGCTTCGGGTGCTGCATCGAGACGCGCCATTGCTGTATCACAATACGGCATCCCATAAGGCCGTAAGCAGCCGAGACTTTCGTGTTGAGCGCGGCCTATTCCTCCGCATTGATCTCGCCGGAACGGATCAAGGAGACGCTCGTGTCATCGGTTACCGCGCAAAGAAAAATAGCCATGTCATTGATCTCGAGAAAGTCGGCCATTATGCTGCGACTGATTTTTGGGAACCGCTCCATCGCCATCGCCACGATAGCTTGTTATTGGAGCCGGAAGAGTTTTATATCCTTGCCTCGAAGGAGCGCATCCGTGTGCCGGCCGGCTATGCCGCCGAAATGGTGGCGTACGAAGCAGCCTGCGGAGAGCTACGGACTCACTATGCCGGTTTTTTCGATCCTGGCTTCGGCTATGGATCGAAGGGAGAGATCAAAGGTACACAGGTTGTGCTGGAAGTTCGCCCGCATGACGTGCCATTCTTGATCCATGATGGTCAGACCTTTTTCAAGGTCGTCTATGACAAGATGATGGGGATTCCGAAACAGCTCTACGGAACCCTGTTGGGATCATCCTATCAACAACAAACCTTGACACTCAGTAAGCATTTTAAAGTCTAGCCATGGCTCCGTCCGATCCGCCACGTCCTCAAGACGAGCCTCCGCACCCGTCGCGTCCGACCAAAGCGGGAGAGCAGGGAGGTGGGAACGAGCATCACATACACGTCATCGGCTTGATGGTCGGATCCGCGCTGATGTTTATCGGTTTTCTCAATGTGTTTCTGTCCATCAGCGGCGGCTTCGAAATCAATGTCATGCCGTTTCTCGTCTATTTCGGTGGCCTTGCGATCTGGGCCAATGCCGCCATCGAAACTCCGACTCTCCGCTATGGAACCATGGCCATTGCGATCGCCCTGGCCTTGGGCCTCGTTCAATACGGAGAAGTGCTCTTTTGGCACAAGCAGGTCCTCTTCTGGGTCACCATCATCATCGTCATGTATTTCATGTTCGTCGAGCCCAAGAAGCCCACGCCGTGACCTCCATGGTGACGATCTCCGTCATCATTCCGACTCTGAATGAAGAGAGGACCATTGGGCAAACACTTTCATCCCTACCGGTGTCTGAAATCCTCGAAGCCATCATTGTTGATGGAGGGAGCACCGATCAGACGATCTCGATTGCCGAAGTCTTTTGCGCGGAAGTATCAAACGTTCGTATCGTCACCGCTCCGGCAGGGCGGGCACGCCAAATGAACGAGGGGGCGAAGACCGGTCGAGGTGACATTCTGCTCTTCTTGCATGCCGACACGCTATTGCCGGCCGGAGCAACGCTGATGATCGAGGCGGCGCTCACCAGCCCGACGGTGGTGGGAGGCCGCTTCGATGTCACCTTCGACTCTCGTTCGGCCTTGGGAACCATGATCAGCACATTCATGAACTGGCGTTCTCGATTGAGCGGCATTGCCACGGGCGATCAGGCCCTGTTCGTACGCCGCCAGATCTTTGAACAGCTCGGAGGTTTCGCTGATATCCCACTGATGGAAGACATTGAATTCAGTCGGAGACTGAAGCGTACTGGACTGATGATGGCACTTCATCAAAAGGTCATCACATCGTTCCGCCGCTGGGAACAGCAGGGCCCCTGGAGGACGATCCTCTTGATGTGGACTCTGCGATTTTTGTATTGGATCGGGGTGAGTCCCCATCGCCTCAAGGATTTCTACACGGCAGTACGATAGGAAATGGGCGACCCAAAACCCAGCACTCAGCCCGCTTCGCCCGCTCAGCGAGGCGAGCACTCAGCCTTCAACACTGCATTGGTGATCTTCGCCAAAGCACCGA
Organism: Nitrospira sp.; assembly: GCA_029194675.1. Classification (NCBI taxonomy): domain Bacteria; kingdom Pseudomonadati; phylum Nitrospirota; class Nitrospiria; order Nitrospirales; family Nitrospiraceae; genus Nitrospira; species Nitrospira sp. The sequence goes on from JARFXP010000006.1 coordinate 105,673, forward strand.
TCCCAGGTCAGGTGAAGACGCGTCTCTGTCCGCCGCTGACTCCCGACGAAGCGGCCACGCTCCACGGCAGTTTCGTGATCGATACTTTGGAGCGAATAAAGGTGGCGGCCTCGAAACTGAAACTGCCGCTCGATCGCTATCTCGCCTGTGCACCGTCGGCAACCCATGTCTTCTTCAAGATCATGGAAGAGCGGCAGAGTGTGAAGCTGCTCGACCAAATCGGCGACAACCTCGGCGCGCGCATGAACCAGGCATTTAAGACACTGTTCGCGCAAGGATACCGACAGGTCATGCTCATGGGGACGGATGTGCCGACCCTTCCGCTCGATCATGTTAAACAGGCTCTCACTTCGCTGGAGAACCACGATCTTGTGCTCGGTCCGGCTTTTGATGGAGGCTATTATCTGATCGGCCTCAAGCGGATGGCACCGGAACTCTTCGTCGACATTCCTTGGTCAACCGATCAGGTACTGAGACTCACACAGAAGAAAGCAGCGGAGATCGGGCTCAAGGTTTCCTTGATTTCTCCATGGCGAGACGTCGATACCCTGGCCGACCTTGAAGCCCTCATTGAAGCCTGCGCCGCCGAGACCAACAAAACAAAAAACGAGCGGTCCTTTTCAGCCCGTACCACAGGTGTGCTGGAAACACTCGCCAAACGATTGCGGTCGAGAGCATAATGACCCACTCATCGATCAACCAGGGAGCCGCATGAGTCAGCGCGTCGCACTGATCACCGGAGGAGCGAAAGGCATCGGACGAGGGATTGCGCTCGACCTGGCGTCGCGGCAGTGGAACATTGCCTTCTGCTATAGAACCAGCGAAGCCGAGGCCAAGACCACGGCGCAGGATATCACCCAGCAAGGAGGACAAGCGCTGGCACTTCGATGCGATGTTTCTGACCCAATGGCAGCCAAGCGCATGGTCACGCAGGTTGAAAAAGAATGGGGCCGAATCGATGTCTTGATCAACGGCGCCGGCCCCTATCATCGAAGGAACCTGTTCGACGAAACCATCGAGGGATGGAACGATATGTTCGACGGCAACTTGCATCCCATTTTCTATCTTGCTCAAGCTGTCGCTCCGGCCATGAAGGCCCGCAAGGCCGGCCGTATCATCAGCTTCAGTATGGCCAATGCGGATCAGATGGCAGCGCAGCCCGACGTGACCGCCCACTATATCGCCAAAGCCGGAGTGCTCATCCTGACACGCACGTTGGCCAAGCTCTTGGCTCCATACGGCATCACCGTGAATGCTATTTCGCCCGGTTTCATCGATTCAGGGAGCGCGGCACCGCAAGAACTCGCCGCCATGACCAAACGCATTCCCGCCGGCTACATTGGAGCGGTCGACGATACTGTTGCAGCTGTTCGTTACCTGCTGAGCGACGACGCGCGGTACGTGAACGGAGCGAATATTCAAATCAGCGGTGGCTGGGGAATATAAAGAGTGAGGGGGCTGGATTAGTTTTGGTCCTCGCTGACCGCGCGCCAAGACGTGGATCATATTTCAGAACAGGGGCGACGCTCGGTCAATGCACGCAGTTCAAAACTAATCCACCCCCCATAGACGGGGAGACGGGTGAGGACACACTGTGCTCGCTCAATGTGCGCAGGGGAACCAACCTGGATGCCGTTCTTTGGAGAAAAGAGAGTTTAGGACAATGGAGGGGGGCGATGAAATCAGAACAGGAGCGCGAAGCTCATCGACGGTTTGTTCAGGCTCTCCAGCATGAACATCTCACTTGTGCAAAGCCTGGCTGCGGCGGACCGATGGCCGTGGCCGATCATACTCCACATAGCGCCCGGATCAAGTCTTATGAAGCCACTTGCGAACGTTGTCACGCCGCCGAGAAAATCACCGGCAAGGAGGAACACCAGCCCTCGTGGGATGTGGCCTCCATCACCCTGATGGCGGAATCACATCTTCTCCACGAACAGCCCACGTGCCCTTACGACGATACTCCCATTACCTTCATCTCCTTGCCCAATCCTCGCCGCAAAGCCAGGTACCGCCTCCTCTGCTACTACTGCGGGCGGCACACCGAAATGAACTGGCCACCACCAGAAGCGAAGCGGTAACTGAACCGGCTGTCCGGGAATGGGGCGTGGATCTCAGTATCCAGCGGCCGCTTTTCGAATAAACTCTCCGATCCGGCGAAAGTACGCCCCGCTGCCCACTACGTAGGTGTCATTATGGCCGGCGTCTTGGATCACATACCATTCCTTGGGCGGTTTGGCTGCGTCGAAGACTTGACGACCCAGTTCAACGGGGATGATGTCGTCCTTGTCTCCATGGATAATGAGCTTCGGTAGTGACAGATTCGGCAGACGATCGATCAGCCGAAACTCAGCCCCCAGGAACCAATGGGCTGGAAAGCCACCGTAATGGAATTTGGCGACTGCCTCGATGGAAGGAAACGACGATTCAAGTATCAGCCCTGAGGCTGGTCGTTGTACCGCGAGTTCGCCCGCCACGGACGCTCCGAGTGATCGCCCGAACAGGACGATTCGTTCCGAGCGAACCTTTCTGGTTCGTACCAGGTAGTCGTAAGCCCCGTACGCATCTTGGTACAGCCCTTTCTCGCTGGGTCGGATACTCTGGCTCTTCCCATATCCACGATAGTCGAACAGGAAAATCGACAGTCCCATCTGGTACAGAAGCTTGAGGTTGTCGAGGCGGTTGATAATATTGCCGGCATTGCCATGGCACCACAGAATGACCGGACGATCAGCCGCTGCCTCGGCATACCAACCGAACAAAGAGACGCCGTCGGAAGCATGAAACCACACATCTTCGAGCGGCACACCGCTCAGCCTTGCCCAATCTCGATCTTGCCAGGGTTCCGGATGATAGACGAAGAATCGGTCGAGGAAACTCACCGAGGGAGGATAGCGTAAACCGGTTCAGAGAAGGAAGAGGGTCAGAAAAACGCCTGGACACTGAACAGAACATCGTTGTCGTAGTCACGATGGTTGTACTCCAGCCTCACCGTCCAATTCCGGGCCAACGTAAAACGTGACCCGACAAACCACCGGAAGTCGTCGGATTTGTCGCCCAACGGAAATTTTAGATAGGTTCCCGTCGCCATCACTTTCCACCGCTCGGTGAGATCGGCCAACATCCCGACCGTTCCACCGCCTCCGACTCGGTACATCTCATCATAAGCCTTGCTGACGTCCGCCTCGGCTTCCACGAAGGCAAACAGGACCTCCCGCTTCAGCAACCGAAATTCCTTCGCGCCTCCGATACCGGCGTTGAAGAGACCATTGCTGCAGAGTTGACAGTCATTATAGCGAATCGTGTTCATGCCGATGTTGACCTTCCATGACGGGGCATGAAAGACAGAGTCGATCGGCGAAAGTGAGAGGAGATTCAGCAGCGTGGCCCGTTCTACGCGGGTCTGTGCGGCGCGATTGTAATGACGGATCGTAATGGATGCCATTTCGATCTGGGCACCGGGTGTATAGCCTATTTCCGGGTCGAGCAAATCGTGGTAGCCGGCCCGCACCGACGCTTCCTCGAACGTATCGTCGTTCCGCCAACCGCCCCCTATGCTGGCCCGTGACGTCTTATGTCCTAGCTCAGGTCGCTCGGCGAAGGGTCGCACGGTGAATTCTTCGGATGGAATGCGAAGCTGACTGCGAGCGGCCAGAATCGCCTTGTTGCGCTCTTTCCATTCAGGTTTCGGCGAATCGGTCGTCTCAATCCGATACCGCATGTAGTCCGAAGCGAGGTCGAGCAGAAAGGCTTGTTTGGAGAGTTCCAACTCGGTGAATGCCCGTGAGCTCACCGCGCTTGGATCTTGTGTGATCCGATGAGCCAGATCCCGTTGCCCTGCGGGCAAGGATTCTCGCTTTCGTTTGATGACCGTGCTGCGGGACGGTCGATACGCGATATCGGATACCAGACCAGGTTTCGATGTTATGAGCCGGATGGTGTCGGCCGGGACCGTCCAAAGAACGAATTCATCGGTGAGGTGTAAATCCGGGTCGGCATAATCCAATAGGGCCATAAGATGGTAGGAGCAGTTCTCCTTGAAGAAAAAATAATCAAAGTACGCATTCCCGAGTTCCCACGCATGCATCAAAAATCGTCGTAACTGATTTTCAGTGAGATTCAGACGATACTCCCAAATATCCCGGTTCTCGATGTCTCGATATTCCTGAACTTTCAGATAGTAGGGGATCGTCGAAAAGTATCCCTTGTAGATTCCAAAGATGCCCTTCACAGGAAATGCGATGCCGGCATCGGGAGGCACCTGCGCGGCATAGTTGATGGTATAGGCAAGGATGCGGGTCTGTTCGGTCTGCCCCTTTTGATCGACACGAAACAGGGTATGGCCGAACATGGAGGCCGGGTTATTCAGAAAGGCTGATGGGAAGATCAGCGAGATAGATTGGACCTCGAAATCCTCATACCACCGATGAAACCGTTCGCAGGCGAGGGGCAGCAGACGGGTGGCATCAAAGTTCAGTCGTTCCTTGAGCCAGTGGTACCGTGCGATGAACGCGCATTGAGCCGGCTGTCGAGTGGAACCGACCAGTTCATCGGAAAAAAACTTTGCAAGGGTTGCATTGAGCTCGGCAGCCGGATCCGTCTTCCCATTGGGAGACAAGAAAAAACCGGGATCGTCCTGCTCGCTCTCATATCCGCCGAAAAGGCCCTTCCGGTAGTGCAACAGGAGATGCCATTCTCGCTGGTCAGCCAGACGAGCCGTTCTAGCCTGTTGAATCAGCTGATCGAGGTATTCGTTGGAGGTAGACTCAGCCACTGTCAAGGAAGTCATCGCCGCCAGAAGGATCAATGCCGGCGCACTGACTCGGATAAAAATGAAAAACCACATCTGTAACTTCGATGCCCTCCAGAATGGATGAGCTTACACAACGGACATGCTTAAACAAACGTGAAGAGCATCTGATACATTTTGCCTTACACCCCTCGCGCTGGAAACCGCGGCAAATGTACCATACATCGGTCCACCCACGGGAACGACAGGAATTCAGCGGAGTCTCGTGAACCTGAGGGCACGACTGCTTGCCCCACGTTGGTTTCCATGCTATCGTCCTCGGAAACGTGCGCTGATGAAAGGGCTCTGACGATGAAAGTGAAGGTCGTTGTTCATGAAGCGGAGGAAGGCGGATACTGGGCGGAAGTGCCGGCCATTCCCGGTTGCGCAACCCAGGGGGAAACCTTTGAGGCTCTACTCCAGAATCTCTACGAGGCCATCGAGGGCTGTCTGTCCGTCGAGCTGGAAGCTCCGCAGACAACCGGCAAAGATCGGGTGCTCGAAATCGCCGTATGACCCCTCTCTCAGGGAAGGAGCTTGCCAGAGTCGTGGAACAACATGGCTGGCAGTTGCTCCGCATCCAGGGAAGCCATCATGTTTACGGTAAGCCTGGCTCAAAGGTTCGACTGTCTATTCCGATCCACGCCAATGCGCCGCTGAAGCTCGGTCTCTTCAAACATCTACTGAAAATAGCAGAGCTATCGGAACAACAGATCCGCTGAGACACATATCGTAACTATTATCACCGCAATCAAGCACACTTTCAGAATTCTGCAGGGCTATACGAGGATCTGAGCGGCGAGGGGCCCTGACATCTCTGCCAGGGCCCTTACAATACCTTAAATACCTTAGCGTACCGATGCTTGCGCGAGGAGAGGATGACCCGCGATCGCTTCGTTGAGAGACTTCACGAATGCCACCGGAGAAGCTTCCCCAGCTTGAACCAGGGACGTATACCGCTCCTGGGTCATGGCAAAGAATTCTCCGTGGCGCTCCGCCGGAACGCCCATCAACGTCGCAAGAGATGCCAAGTGTTCACCCTGCCCCTGAGCCATCTCCGCAGTGAGCGCATCGAAGTTCAACGAGGCAAACACAGTCGTCCTATGCTCACCCAAGATTTTGCCGTCATTGGTACAACCAGAGGTCCCGGTGCTGATTGCAAACGTGTTCATCCCGGTGCCGTTGGTCGTGACCATCAAGACCTGAGGGAGAATTTCCTTCTGGCCCTTATAATCCTCCCAAGCCAGTTTTCCTAAGCCACAGCCCGGACCGGTGTCCGGATTTGCCGCCATGGCCAGACCCGCCTGGGCGCCGAACAGTACGGCGATAGCCAATAAGAGCATTTTCTTCGGCATAAGTCCTCCTCCGTTAGAATTGGTTAAGCACCCCTGCTACTGCATAAACACTGACACGTACTATAACCAAACTCACCGTCGATGGTTTTAAAAGAGTTTGCCACTAGGGAAGTACCTAGGCCTCCTTCTGTCGGCGGGAAATTTTTGTAATTATAGACGAATCGGAACGAATCGCAACCACTTTTCTCAGCCCAAGGATTCCTACCTACCCACTGCCTCACGAGCGATTCTAAATGCCATCATTCACTTGTTCCGCCTCAGCTCAATTTAAATTGACGAACGCGATGAGTCCGACTATACTCCGCTTCGGCGATTGCCTCCCTTAGCTAGGCAGTCAAACTATTTCATTCTATTAAGGAGGACCTATGAAGCACGTATCCAGACTTTCCCTAGCGGTCATTGCCCTAGCGGGCCTCGGTTTGAGCGGCTGTCAGATCGTCGCCTCTCCGATGGCAGGCGCCATCTTTGGCGAGACGAAGTACGGCTTTGTCGCGACCGACGCGTCTGCTGCTTCCAAAGAGGGCAAGGCCTGCGGCACCTCGATCCTGGGTCTGGTCGCACAAGGTGATGCAAGCATCCAGGCGGCCAAGGCAGCCGGCGGAGTCAGCACCGTCGCATCAGTTGACCACTATGCCAAGAACATTCTGGGCGTCTACGGCGAATGGTGCACGATCGTTCGTGGTAGCTAATCAGCTGTAACAAGCTCTAGAAAGGGCCTTCGGGACGACTTCCGATAGGCCCTTTCATTTTCTCCTTCATTCCCTCTGGAACCGTGGGACTCGCTTACCTCCCGCGATTTGTCACTCTGCCAACCGTGCTGCTCTGCTGCCTGTGCTTACGTAATGTGGCTCTAGCAGCCGAATTCGGAGACGTCGAAGTGAGCCTCTATGCACTGGGCGCCTGGCCTCGCGATGTGGATATATTCAACCAAGAAACAACCGTTCCCGCCTCGATTCAAGACGGTTTCGGTGCCGGGTTGAAAGTGGGACTCTTTCCAGCCGTTCTAAGACGAATGGTGGGCCTTGAGATTGATTCCAATATGCACGGCACGGCGGTCTCCTTTCCCAACATCGCGAATGGACGGAATAATGAGACCGGTAACTCCGACTTGCTCATCATCAATTCGACATTCAACCTCATTCTGCGTTATCCGGGGGAAAGAATCCGGCCATACATCGGGGCCGGCATCGGCTGGTCCCACGGGACACTCATCAACCCAAACATTGCGGGGCGAGATGATAAGGACTTTGACTCAGCCCGCGCCTTTACCTATCAATTTCTGGGTGGAATACAACTCCTTCTCAGTCCCAAGGTCCATCTATTCGGTAGCAACCGGTCTTATCCCGTCTTTCTGTTCGGTGAGTACCGGTATCTTTCATCCGACTATCATTGGGACGCATTGGCCATTGATTTTCGTACTCACTATGGATTAGTGGGCGTAGGACTGCGGTTTTAAGATCTCACTCACCTCCAGTTAGAAACAATGCCTTCACCGGAGAGCGACGTGGTCACCCACCGGCAGCTGCATGGGAAATCGGCAACAGGACAAGATGAGTGTTCAGGCGGCGACGGCTTCGGAGTGTGCATGACCGAATGAAATAAGAGCAAGCTCAGCTGTCGGCAGGAGTTCGTCCTTCCCGTTCTTCGAGGAGTGCTTCCAGCTCGGCGACCACTTCGAGGTCGCGAGGCCTTCCGGCTGCGCGCTTCACTTCGATCAAGCGCTTGAGCCCGAGACATCGACAAGTTGCGCCAAACACGGTGATGGTGATCGTATGCGGAATCAAATCCTCGTAGCGACCTCCTTCGGGAATCTCGCCGAAAAGGTCAAGAGCGCCAAGTTCGGTCGTGAGTGTGAAATTCAGGCCGCGTTGAATTGTCGCAGCATCCAACTGAAAGGGTAGCCCTGGCGGGGCTCCTCGAAGGTAAGGTTTGTAAGGAACGAGACAGGCTGCCAGGCTGGCCATGTTCTTGGGCGTGCGGCCATAGACGATATCGAGATCTTCAGTCAGCCGCGCTGATCCGTGCGTGGTCGCGGCCGCTCCTCCGATAATGATGAAGTCGATGTTGTGCTTGACGAGGAGTCGAATGAGCGTGGCGAAATCCGTCATGAGGCACTGCGCGAGCGGGCTTTCCGCAGCTCGGTCGCCAGCCGTTGGAGCTCGCACAACTTCAGGAATCGTTGCTCGACCGTGAGCTTCAAGTTTTCTCGAAGCAATGAACGATCGATATCGCGTTTATACGCTTCGATCACCGGATCCGGCTGAAGCGCTCTCGCGCTTTTCTGTTCGGTCGTTCTATTAGATTTTTCTGGCATGCCCATCTTGTTAGATAAAGTCTAGCACTTCCATTCGCGTGGCTTCAACGCAGGCGCCGCTCCCAATCTCTCATCCCCTCACCCACTATTTGGCGGAGACTCGGGATGTCGGCCCATGGAATGAAACTTCACAGCACGGTCGGCCAGTGTGACATGGTAGCCGCTGACCTGGTCTTGGCTGATCGTGAGGAGTCCAACCCTTCGTGGCAGCTTGAACCGTTTCGGGCCCGCTGAGCCTGGATTGAACAACAGCATGTCCCCGAGCCATTCATTCTTCGGCTGATGGGTGTGGCCGAAGATGCAGATGTCCGGTCGAGTACGATCCATAAAAGCCCGTCCTTCCTTCGTTAATTTTCCCCCTTCATACAGAATATGGCGAATGGCAATTCTAAAACCAGCCAACTCAATCATTATTTCTGGTGGGAAGCCGCTCTCTTCGTATTCATCGACATTGCCTGAAACCGCCGTCACAGGAGCAATAGCCTCAAGCTGTTCGATGACGGATTGCTTGCCGATGTCGCCGGCATGGAGGATGTGATCAACGCCGTTGAAATGTCTCACGATCGCCGGATCGAACAGGCCGTGGGTATCGGCGATGACGCCGATGTGCTTTTCATCTTTTCGTCTAGCAGTGGGTGCCAATTCTGGAACTCCTATAGTTCAGAAGGTACCAGTCCCCAAACGCCCACCTCGACCGGAGAGCATGAATCGCTTTCTTATACGTATCTACCGCGCCTTCCGGTACAGGCAACTTAGCCACCTTCCTACTCCGGCTTCTTCATGCTCTCACCAGAACAGAACAATGGAAGTATAGCTACAATACTAGCCAACTTTTCTCTTGCTCTATTGGCAAATGAGATTATACTGCGCCGAACGAAGTGCGATCCTGATTACTTGGCAAATTGCCAAGGACGTTGAACGTGGACAGTCCGTCGATCCAATAGTCCAGGCCGCACTTGGAATGATGTATTTTTCGAGATATTGAACCTATCGGAGCAATCGTTGTTGAGGCCTCGTAAATCCCTCATTCCCCTTCTGCTGGTCTGCCTTCTGTCATCAAGCTGCTCCGTCATTATGGCCGCGAGCCGTTCTAGCTACAGAGGTGATGTCAACGTCATCCAACTCGGTGTTCAACGATCCGTGGTAATCGCTGAGCTCGGCCAACCTGACAACTTTACAACGCTCGAGAACGGCGGATACGATGACCGGTATGTGTTGGATCCTGACGCTCACAGAGGCGTGACCAAATTTTTCACCGCGCTATTCTACGCAGCTGGGGACTTCTTCACCCTCTTCCTTACTGAGCTTCTCTTCACCCCGGCTGAGATCGCCATGAAAGACAGGATCGTCGTTTACCACCTCACATACGGTCCGGATCAAAAACTGATGACGCTTGAGAAGCTCAAGCCCTGAATCCTCCTGTTCCTTGCAGAAGTTTGCAATGGGCTGAATATTCCCTTTCATTTCTCGCGTACGGTCTTCCATTCAAACGAGAACGGTACCGCCTCTCTCCGAGGCAGTGAGGCCAGTTCTGTCCTCAACCGCTCGGCGCGTGCTGCGCTCATCGGATGGGTGGAAAGCCACTCGACCCGTGCCTCATCTTTCTCCGCCAACCGTTGGAAGAAGGTGATCATGCCGGACGGATCGATTTTAGCCCGGTAAAGGAGCTGAAGGCCGGTCAGGTCCGCCTCCGTTTCCTGGGCCCGGCCGAACTTCAACGTCATCAATTCAACACCGAGCTGCTTCATGACTCCACTTAGCCCGTGCTGGTTTCCCAGCACGATCGACACGACGGCCACAAAGCCCAACTGCTTGACGATACGTTCGAGTCCGTGCCGCTGCAGCACATGGTTCAGCTCATGGGCTAATACGCCCGCCACTTCTTCCGGGCTTTCCGCTTTTTTCATCAATCCTGTGAACACGACGATATACCCACCGGGGAGGGCAAAGGCATTCACCACGTCGCTCTTCACGACGGTGATCTCGAATCGGTAAGGGTTCTCCGGAATCTGGTCGGTCAGACGATGGGTCATCTCGGTGACAGCGGCCACGACGGGGCCTTCTTTCATAACCTCTTGACGAGCAAGAAAGTCATGATAGGCAGACTCGCCCAGCTTCCGCTCCCACTCGATCGGGATTCGATCGACGGCAAGTTCTACCAGCAGGTCGCTCCCAAACCAAAGTCCCAGCACCGAGGCCAGGAGCGCCCCTCCAACGATAGTCCACATGATCCGGCGCCGTTGCCGCACCTGACGAACCTGTTCCGCCGCTTGTTCAAGCGGTATCGTCAAGTGATCAGGCGCCGCTTGCCGGAAGACACGAATCACGTCGGGGTTTTTGAGATACAGCGTCCGCTGTCCTGTCGGCCCCCTCCATGTCGCGACGAGCTGGTCATGATCCAATCCACCTGCTGAAACGGTCAGTTCTGCAAATGGCACGGATTCCGAACGGCGCTCGCCTGCATCACGATCCGAGAGAAAAGTCATCGTGAGGCCATGTCCTTCGACATGGACAAGACAGGGCATACCAGTGGCAGGGAATTCATCACCAAAACAGAGCGCGTTGGGCTGGAAGGACATGGGATGCGTCAAACGTCGCTCGTCATTCGAAGAACGAAGATAATTTTGTCGTATCCATTCATCACATGTGATGGTTGACGACTGAGGTCCTTATCACTCGGTGACAGGAATGAACTGCCGTACCCACGCGCCGAAGCCGCCCGGATTGCGGCTCTGAATGAACACAAGACCCGGTCCACGGAACCGGCAGACAAAACCCTCGCCCGACGTGAAGCTGGCGACCCATCCCGAAGTGGCCTTTTCGATGTTGTACGAGGTAGTGGTGGACCAAGCCACTAGATGGCTATTGTCCACGATATATTCCTGCCCCGGTTTCAACTCGATCTTGTGAACGGCGCCGAAGCTGTTCAGGAGGAGCATTCCCTTCCCGCTCATTTTGAGGATGAAGAATCCCTCTCCGCCCAACAGTCCGCGGCTCATACTCTGCATCTGACTATCGATCATAACCCCATCGGCACCCGCCAGAAATCCATCCTTCTGCACCATATACTCGCTGACACCATCGAGCTCGAGAACGACGATTTCGCCCGGCACTGTCGGCGCAAGCAACACCTCCCCGGCACCCCGACTGGCACGCAACGTCTGGAAGAAAAACTTCTCTCCTGTCAGAAACTTTCGTGAGAGCGCTCCGAGAAACCCTCCCTCCATTTTGCTTTCAATGTCGATGGTCGGTGAGCAGGCGACCATCGCACCTGACTCAGCCTTGATATGCTCTCCCTCTGCTAACTCAACACGCACCATCGGAAACGCACCGGGATACAAGATCTCGCTTTTCATCCTGCTTCTCCTTTATTCTTTTCACATTATCCATCCACGAATGGAGCAGATCGATGTCTCGTTGCGCGCATGCACCGAGCACCTCCCGCTATCTAGGTCTACAATCATTCCTGCGTGCGCGGTGCGCGAGCAGAAGACACGACCTGCTCCGTCCGCTCATCCCGCCACCCATCCATACACTCTTCGGCTTGGCTCAGGCCCCTCTTCCAGATAGCTCATTCTGAGCCGACCTAGGGCGTCGGTCGGCACCTGGCGCCGTTTTGCCTCGACATCGACCCCAAACACTCTGGCCGAGTTTAACCCCAAAACCTGTTCCTTCGCCCGCCTCGTCAGAGGCTGATACTGATGATTCTCGATCAATTCCTCAGGGATCTGAAATCGCCGAAACGCCTCGATCTGCCATTGCGGTGTTCCATACCAGATGGAATCTGTACCCCACAGTACGTGATCAGCCCCGAACGAGCGGATAATTTGTCCCAGCAGATGCGCACAGATCAACGGATGGGTCGTCACCAATTGCGCGAAGGTCGAACCCAACTCCATATAGATATTAGAAATGCCCGGCTCCACTTCTTTCATCCGGCAGAACTCGGTCGTCCACGGGATCTCGCCGGTCTTCGCAAATATCTGATCGATCGATGCCACGCCTCGGAACCCGGAGTGATACACCAAAAAGTTGAGATCTGGAAAGTCCTTGGCCGCCTTGATCAGATCCCTTGGATGGTTATAGTCCGGCACGGGCCCGAGGGGCAGCCCCTTGTGGACACATATCCGCTTCACGTTGAGCTTTCGCGCCTGTTCCAACATCGGATAGGCGATGCGCTCATCGTCCATCCGCCAGCCTCGATCGAACCCCTTCGGGCAGGAACCGGTGTAGCATTTCCACGCATCGACCTTGAGAGATTCAGCCTGCATCGCCATGAATTCTAAATCAGCCGCACCCAGCTGTGGTGTCGCCAGACCGTGGGCCAGCATCCGTTGCGAACCGGCCAACCGATTGATCTCATCGCGAATGTGGACCATCTCCTTCGGCGGGACAACAGCCTCTTGTGGATAGGGACCCGGTGGTGTGCTGATTAGTCCCACGGTAGTTTCACTATCGAAAAACACTTCTTTTACAAAATTCTTCCATGACAGATCATCAAGGGTGCCTCGATCTCCGGCAAGTTTCGGGTTGAGCCCCGCCTCACGAATGTGCTTTCTCAACGACAGCAAGGCCTGTTTGGAAACGGCACCCTGGCGCTTGGCTTCGGCATCTGACGGGTCATAGTGGGAACCGACGTAGTGGGTTTGCACGTCGAAGATAAAATACGGGTCCCCCTGCTGCTCGGCAAACGCTGCTGTTTCGAACAGTTCAATTTCCGCGATATTGAAAAAGCGGCCGAATATGGTATTCATGGCCAGCAGCGCCACAGCCACGCCGCCAGTGGTCTGCAAGAAGTCTCGACGTGTCAATCCACTCTGAGCTGCCGCCTTTTCCACCAACTCTCTCGTTGCTCGCTCGACGCGAGCCTGCTCGGTCGTTTGGCGAATCGGGACAAATTCCTCGTTGGATACGATCTGCGTCGGAACAGGAGTCGGAAAAGTTCCACCCCTCTTCACGGAAAGATCGCCAAAGAATAGTCTTGATGAGTGTCCCATGGCGCACCTCTTCATCGATATAAGGCTTGTTGATTGTGTGAAATACTCCAAGCGCTGTCAAGTCAGCGATGCGAGGACAAACAGGGAGTGGTGGGGAAACGCTTATCTGGACTTTGTTGAAGCGGCTGAAGTTTTCGCAGAGACGGCAGACATTTGAACGGCAGGAATCTCTACCACCACATCCGACTGAAGATCGGCATCTTGATCTTTCCCGTCGTGTCCAACACTGTAGAGGACGCCCTTTTTCATGTTCACCAACATCGGCAGTCCCGTGTAGGGGTCATACAGGCTCTGTCCTGCTTTCGCGATCCGCGTGAGGAGATTTCCATCTGGTGGACCACGCCTGAGCCAGGCTTGTAGGCTGGCAAGCCGGAGGTGAGCCTCCGTATCGACCACGAATCCGTTGTACTGGTCCCATGGAGCAAGCGGTTCAAGACCGACGATATTCTCGATCGGATTAGTGAAATAGTCCATAAGGCCGGATGCCGGAAAGTGCATATAGGTTTTCCACTTCGGCAATGAACCATATCGTCCTTCGCCGGCGGCTTTGTACGACGCGTCGTAATATTCTGCATAGGCGTTGAGCCGACGTTGCACCGGCAAGGGGAGAGCCGATGCCACCATGATGTACACTGGCTGCTCTTTGGCCTTCGCTGCCTTCAGCTGGGTGTCGTAGGTCTTCGAGCCAGAGACCAACTCGCTTTGCATGGACCAGCGCAGCGAGAGTTCCGTTTGATCAAGCGGCCGAAGAAACTTCGTGATGCGCCCCAGGTATTTTCCATCAAAGTCAGCGCGTACGAGTAAACCTGAGGCGATTGCAATGTCGTCATTGATCGCCTGCAGAGCCACCATTTTCATGGGAAGGGTCCTGGCCTGACCAAGGACGATCCGCCACGCTTCCATGTCCGTTTCAAGTCGGTCGGCGCCGAAATCGGCACCTTGTAGGAATCCATCCGCCACATAAAGTTGGTGGGCGAAGACCATCGCGGTACAGGGTGGATCGGCAGGTTGACCATAGCCCCAGTCTTCAAAGGGAAGTTTTTGCCATTGGCCATACCGATTGAGCGACGCCTGGTGCTGGTTGCCCCATCCCTTGATGGTTTCCTGATGGGACTTGAACTCACCGACAGGATCTGAACTGCGAACCCAGCCACGCATGACATTGGTTGATGCATTCGATCCTTCGATTGTCCTCGATCCGAAACCACCAAAACAGGCCAACGCCGAATGGCCCTCCTTGATATCCGGCTTGCGATCATACCCTGCCTGTATCGGATCGTGACCGACCGGCGCGTCAATCCCAAGGAGAAGAAAGTAGCCGTTTTTCTTGAAATCCGACAGAGTGTGTTGAGGAGTGGTCGTGAGGCGCTGAAATGCCGGAGATGGTGACTCTTCCATAATGATCCAGGTCAGTCCGACGGCACCGATTCCTAACGCGATGAGCACGCCGGAGAGCATCACCAGACTCACACATGTCACCACAATAGCCCGCGTGGTCGAGAAGCAGGAACCGACAAATCCCGCGATCGCAATGCGGGCTCGACTCAGCGTCGTACTGGATTTTCGGCCGGGCTTTGATTCTGCGACAGACTCTCGTGCCTCAGCCGACCTGACCTTTCGGGACGACTCAAAGAGCACATCGACTGCAGCGGCAGCCACTGACGTAGACCGGGTGACTTCCTGCAGCTCTGAAATCGACGGGGGCACCTGGGCAATAGGCGTGGCTTGAGATGGCTCGATAAACCGAATCGATTCTCCAGCTTTGACCCATTCCTCTTGTGCGGACACTGGCTCAGGAACCGGTGTAGGAATGGGGGTTCGCGCCTCAACAAACGTCATTGCCTGCGGTTGTCGTTCCTGGACCTGTACCTCGGTCGGCTCTTCAATGAGGTGAGGAACAGTCGCCATTTCAGACGGCGGTTCCAAGATGTTGTGTTGCCTGAGTAGCGGGATGGAAGATAGAATCTCGCTGGTTTCCCCGCTCAACGTCTCGCAGGTCGGTTGTAATGGGGTAGCGGGATGTTCTGCCGTAGACTCCTGAACGGGGTTCTGAGCGGCAATTATCGTACGATCATCCTCCGTCCTCAAGACGGGGTCAGCACTCTGAGACGTAACCTCTGCGGGAGGCACTCCATCGTCTGCGACCGGTCCATTCGCAAAAACCGGCGACATGATCGTTGCGAGAGAGGCTTCCGAAGGCGGCGATGCATACATCGTAAGACCGCTCACCACCGGAAGCTGCTGTTCCAGTCCTGCCAAGGCAGGGGCGCTTTCTCTCGTGGAAGCGGTTTGTCCCGAATCAGCAGCCGGTATCTCAGGCTCAGTCGAGACCGATGTCTCTCGAGCCGGAATAATCGAGAACGCTCCCGTTTCTGCGACAGGGCTAGGTGGAGAGATCGGTGATTGCGCTTGATCTTCACTTATTCTCGTTATCAAGTCCGTACCAGCTTCACCAGCTGATTGAGCTATCGTTGACTCCGTGCCCTCGGCATCCGGCTCATTTGTTTGCGCCGGGAGAATCGAGATGACCGACTCCTGAACTTGATCCCATGGCATCGGCGCAATTTGAAATCCAGATGGGGTTTGGTCTCTAAGCGACGCTGATTCTTCACGCTCCGGAATTTCTACCGGTTGATTTTCTAACCCTTGTTCCTGGGGAAGGGACGCGACTGCGGGAAGTGCTTCCTCGACGTTCGTTTGTGTTATTTCAGACGGGGAGACATTGGTTGAATGATCACTTCCGAATTTCCATGCACTATTAAACACTGATTCCCATGAGAAGCCGGGTTGCTTCCATGGTTCTGAAATCTCATTGACTGAAACCGACTCGGGATTCGATGGAGCACGGGTGTCTAGAGGGGCTTCAGTAACCACCTCCTTTGAATTAGGGTCGACAGGCTGATGGGCGGCAGGTTGGCGATCCTCGGCCTCTATTGGTCCAGCGGTCGACGGTTCCGTGTTCGAGTAGGAGGGTGCTGATAGCTTTTCCATCCGGGATGAGAGTGTGACGCCGGCAGCCTCGATGGACTGTACTGTGGATTGAAGCGAAGGTACCGAAGCATTGGCAGGCTCCGTGGGTGCGGAAACCATGGACGAGCCACTTACATCAGACGGTGCCTCTGGTTCAGCCTCGGCCGATAAACTGTCTTGCTGTTGAGCTTCGGCATGACCACCTGTCGACACAGCTGGATCCAGCCCATCTTGTGTCTCTGAGCCCTCCACATCGGGCACTGATGAGGAAGCGAATGGATGGAAACCTCCAGGAGCAACTTGTCCGGGAAAATCATCCATCTGAGGTCCAGAAGGAGCACTCTCAAACTCATGCGTGCAAGCTTCTTCCGGTACATCGCCTCCCACTTCATTCACGCTGCTCGCTGCCTGCTCTCGTAAAGGTGAATCAGCGAGCACCAATTCTCCTTTCAAAGTCGGCCCTTGATGTGCAGGAAGGTCCGTGATCGTCGGTGGGATAAGAGATCCCGATAAGTCCGAGACCTCGACTGCTTTGCGGTCTTCCGGCACCATCGTCTGAGCATCCTGAATCTCCCACGGCATCACCCCATCCACCAGTTCAGGACCGGCCTGGATACCCTGGTTTCCCTCAGGCACGGCTAATGATGAGGCCACAGTCGATTGCCCAGAATCACTGGGCTGACGGGCCAGCAACTCACCGGTTTGCGCGTCAAAGAAGGAGGCCAATCGAAAGGCGACCGGACTTGCGGGGGCAAGTTCTCGTATTTTTGCGTAGAGTAGAGAGGCATGGTGCGGATTGTCGGGATCAGGATCTTCGATCAAGATATCGATCGCCTTGCCGTACTCAGCAACGGCCTCGAGTGCATCTCCTTTCCCCTGATAGAGCGTCCCAAGTTTCTCCAGGAATGGAACGCATCGCGGGCCGGCGGCTAAGTACTCTCGAAGCAGCGATTCTGCGAGCCAATAGTCTTGACGCTGAAACGCTTCGCTGATGAGTGAGTCAAAGGCTTGTCTCGCCGGGATAAGGCTCCCGAGACGAAGATGGAGAGTAGCGAAAAGTCGCCGCGCCTCCATGTTGTGTGGATCGAGTGTCAGCAATTCCTTCAGCGCGGCAGAAGAACGCCCATATTTTCCGGCATTCATTTGGGTGATAGCTTCCTCAAGAAGAGCGGTCTTCCTGCTGTAGCCCACCACACCACGCTTGTGGCCACGGCTGGTCTGGGTTTTATCAGATTTTAAAGGGAGTTTTTTATTCGCGCGCACGCTACTACCTTAGCAGATGCCTACATCTCAGAGTCTGCATCAGCGGCCGAAATCGCTCTCCTCGACTCCCTTGGAATTGAGTATGGCCATAGGGGTAAAACCTTTGAGCAGGCTGCAACATGGATGCCTCGCGCTCTAATGATTCATCGAGTCAACGCCTTGAAAATTAATGTCTTAGCTCAAGGGTATTCTTTACATTGCCATTGTCCACCCAATTTTGGACAGACCTTCACCCTCCCCTGCTTGACCACGTGGAGAGGGCCACAAAATCAGACATGCGCAGAGTGAAGCAGACCGATCAGTTTATTCGGTGAGAATGTACCTAGACTATTGCGTCCTACAGTCGAACTAGATCAGAACTATCACTGTTCAGTCTGCCGGAAAGCATATGATCATCACGCCGTAGATGCGTTTTTTGGTACAGGCTCGTTACTCGTCAACTCCTTCGAGAGCAAAGACAGGAGGCCAGAGACTCGTAGGGAGCCACCATTCGTCTCCCGGAGCAATTGATCGGCGAATACGGTAACTTTGCTTTGTATGTTCTTAGAATCCATTGGTTTGATTGTCACACACACGTAGCCGCTCTTTATCGGATGTTTTGTGAGAGTCTTTAACGATCTACGAATACCCTGCTCCGCCGATCCAGGAAAGGATCAAGCTGCAGCGATACCCCCTCTTCCACACACGAGCTTAGGCTCCCTTTCCAAAAACCTCATCCTGGTTGTGTCATTCGATACGCCTATGATACGGTCAGACTCACGTATTCAGCTCAATTGCTACCACCGATACCACCGAATCAATAGTCCATCGTGCAAGGTCTACCAAGAGTTTGTCGTACGACCAGGGGACTTGAAGCCTGTCTGGCTTTGTTCCTGTTTCTCTCCTTGGCCGTCCCTCCTCCTCTATTCTCGCAGGGTACAGGAGGCCACCCAGCGAAGGTGGCGCTAGATTTTAGCGATGTGGATGTTCCGATCTTTGTTCGCTTTATCAGCGAACTGACCGGGAAGAACTTCGTCTTGGATGAAACCATCAAAAAACAGGGGGGGAAAATTTCAGTGTTTTCTCCCACCAAGGTTTCGTCAGAGCAGGCTTACAACATGTTCGTCGCGGCATTGGAAGCCGCTCGGTTGGCAGTCGTTCCCAAAGGGGGGAATGTGTATCAGGTCGTTGCGATGGGCGATCTACCTCCCGAACGCGGTGTATTCGTGTACAAACTCAAAAACGCCAATGCCACAGATCTCGCCGCCGTCTTGACGAACCTGGTTGCACGCTCACAAACCGTTGCACAGATAACGCCCGGCACCAGGCCTCCGATCAGACCGTTGACCGAATTCGAGGCTCCGGTCCAAGTGTTTGCCGATAAAGCAACGAACTCGATCGTGCTCAGTTCGACCAAGATCGCCTGGAATCATCTCCGACCAGTGATCCAAGACCTGGACATCAAGCGCAAGCAGGTATTCGTGGAAGCCGTCATCCTCGAGGTGCAAGTCGACCGGTTGAGACAACTCGGCACCGATCCCACGCAGGTGCTCGCTGTAGGAGGGAATGATATGGTTCGGGGACTCGTCGGACTCAACCGGACACCGGAGGACATCTCAACTCTTGCGGCGGCCATCGCGGGTGGCGTGGCCACGGGCGGTACGCTCCCAGCGGTGATGAACACAATTAATGTCCGCGCCTTCCTCCATGCCCTGATGAGTATGACCGACACCAACGTCCTCTCCACCCCGCAAGTGCTGGCCGCGGACAATCAAAAGGCCAAGATCGTCGTCGGCGAGAATCGTCCTTTTCCAACCGGGCAGGCCCAAGGCATCACGGGTGGGACCCTCGTGACAATTGAGCGGAAAGACGTAGGTGTGACATTGGAGCTGACGCCACAGGTACTCGAAGATGAGTTAATTCGCCTTGAAATCAAGCAAGAGATCACGGCGATCGCAGAAAATGTGGCTCAAACGATCGGCACCGGCACCTCCTCTGTCCCGGTCGGACCGACAACGACCAAGCGATCCATGGAAACGACGACGATTGCCCAGGATCAACAGACCATCGTGATAGGAGGATTGGTGCGCGACAATATCACACTCAGTGAACAGAAAGTTCCATGGCTGGGAGACATTCCGTGGATCGGCTGGCTGTTCAAAACGCAGACTCGCGCGACCGAAAAACTCAATCTGCTTGTATTTCTGACTCCTCACGTCGTGCGAGATCAGAGCGACATGGTCGAATTGAACGCGAGGAAGGCTAGAGATGCGAATTCTCTGCAACGAGAGAACCGAATCGAGGAGCCGACTCGACTGAAGCAAGATGTGCTTGAACGACTCGAGCTCCCGTCGACAGTCGCTCCGTCCTCCTCGACGGAAAACCCCACCAAGCCTTAAGATCGGCACATTCATGGATCGCTGCGACTCCGCTGTCACGCTCTGTAATGGGTCGCTCAACGAACCACTGCTACCAATCCACAAGTCATCATAAGCCCCCCCTCCGAGGAATAGTCGCTTGCCATCTACCTGGATAGACTGCGGCCTAGGAGGACATCCAAATGGAAGACCAACGGGTGAACTGGCGAATACATCGGCGGCTTCCCGTGGCATATCCTGTGATATTCGGAGGCGCCCCATTTGTAGGAGAAGGCATGGTTTCGGACCTCTCCATTTCAGGCTGCTCTGTCAATGGTGAGCGGACAGTCCTGGCGGGTAGTTATATCAAGCTGAGCGTCCTGTTGCCGGATCCAACCGCATCCTTGTACATTGAGCTGGGGAAAGTCCGCTGGGTAAGGGAAAATACATTTGGCGTCGAGTTCATTCGCTTACCGACGATGAGCCGTCACCGATTGGATCGAGTCATGTCTCAAGCGCCGGCCCTAGACGTGAACTGCTTGCCGACATTGGTCTGAACGTCAATCGAACCCCTCAAATCTAGCTGACGCCAGACCGGTACGCGCTGCTGCGATACGCGAAAGGCTAGAATCTAATGAAAGAGCATAGGAGATAGTGGGCGCCTACCACTACCTCGGCAAGCTGCTACAGGACAAACGTTGATCGAGGACCTTGGTAGGGCCGGACGGTTCACCGACTACCATCCCTATAGCATGAGTGAGGCAACCGCGATGTATTGGATGGAGAGGGAGGAATTGCTCTCGGGGTCGGTGTTCAGCCAGGCCAACCCTGGCTGAACACCAGGCTGCACCGCGATAAGAAACCTGTGTGGCTCCTATGCGGACCTACGGCTTTATGTCAAAGTGCAGCGACAAGCCCGCATGCACAAAGATCGTTTTGATCGAGGATTCATAATTATTTATAACTAGGTCGTTTCCACTAGGTGTGGACAACCCGTACCGATCCGTCCCCAGCCCGCCGTGAAAGGCCTGGACATACTTCGCCTCAGCAAACGCAGCCAGGTACTTGAACAGATGGACCTTGAGTCCTCCCATTGCCAGCCACCCGACAGACGTATCCCGCTGGTCGGCGATGGCGTTCTCAAAACCAGCCCCCCGGAATCCACCTGGCCTATACGACATCTGATGCGCTCCCACACCGAGCCCGACGTACGGATGCCACCGCCCGTTGGGATAGGCCTCGGAAATCGCCATCGGTTTTCGAATCAGGAAATTGCCGCCGACGTAGATGCCTTGCATTTCAGTCGTGGTGCCCTCAAACGCTCCGTCTGGCAGAATTCTCCCATTAAAATTGGGGATGCAGCAGTTCACGTCCGGATACCAAATAAAGCCGGCGATTTCAAAGCCGAGGTCAAATCCTGCCAACTTGTTTCTGGTTGGAAACCAGATCCCCGCGTTGCCACCGATCGACTGTTTCGTCGCATAAGGGATATTCGGCATCACCGTAGGCAGTGTCCCGTCAATAAACGTGGCGTTCTCACTCATCGGAATTCCCACGCCCGCCATAAAGGAAAGATAGGGCTCGATCGTACCAGAGGACATGGTTGGAGGATCAGGCGATAGGGCATAAGGATCCGCCACCCGTTGGCTGTACGGATCTTCCGCCCTGGTGAGATCCGAATAGCTGACGACACAGAGGAGGCAAATCATCGCCGAAATTCTGGTTTTCATTCATCGCCCTCCCAATGGTAAAGAAAACATTTTCTTCGACGAATTTGGGTCGCGAAGTCTGATATCCGGCAGTGATCGTCGATGGTCAGTGAGGCGATACGAGACGATTGCGTCCTCGTGATACTCGAATCGACCCCCGCTTCGGCTGTTGCGGTTATTGGCATGAGTGTCCAACTCTCCGCCTCCAGAGCGATCATGAGGGGATGGTCCTTTCGCATACATTCGGCGGACGGCGCCCACAGTAGCAACCCCGCATTCATTTTTTAAAATAGATAAAACGGATTGGAGTTATCGGTAAATCCAATAGCTCATCGGACATGGCCGTGGCGACAGAGGAGGATGCCAACGGAATAATGTACCTGGGGAACTACCGTCCCAACGCTTTTTTGACTGCCGCACCGATCTCAGCCGGGTTCTTGACGACTTTGACCCCGGCCGCTTCCAGGCTTTTCATCTTTTCAGCGGCAGTGCCTTTGCCGCCGGAGATGATCGCGCCGGCGTGGCCCATGCGGCGACCTGCAGGCGCTGTAATACCCGCAATGAAGCTGATCACCGGCTTCTTGACGTTCTTTTTGATGAACTCGGCCGCTTTTTCCTCGGCGTCACCGCCGATTTCGCCGATCATGACGATGGCCTGCGTCTCAGAGTCTTTTTCAAAGAGCGGTAAGACATCCACAAAGCCCGTGCCGTTCACTGGGTCACCGCCGATGCCGACGCAGGTCGTCTCACCCAATCCCAGCGTCGAGAGTTGGTGCACCGCTTCATAGGTGAGAGTGCCGCTGCGGGACACCACCCCGACCACGCCCTTCTTGTGAATGAAGCCCGGCATGATGCCGATCTTGGCTTCGTCAACCGTGATCACGCCGGGGCAGTTCGGTCCGATCAAGCGAACATCGCGACCGCGAAGCGCTCGTTTCACCTTCACCATGTCATTGACGGGAATCCCTTCAGTAATGCAGATGACCAATTTTATGCCGGCATCGGCCGCTTCGAGAATCGCGTCGGCACAGAACGGCGGCGGTACGAAGATGAGTGAGGTATCGCACTCGGTCTTCTTCACCGCATCGGCCACCGTGTTGAACACCGGGATGCCTTCCACTTCCTGCCCGGCCTTCCCCGGCGTGACTCCCGCGACGACCTTCGTCCCATAGGCCTTGCATTGAGTCGCATGGAACGACCCTTCCTTACCCGTAATGCCTTGCACCACCACCCGCGTATTTTTATCAACGAGAATGCTCACGATTCCCTCTTTTCCTGTCCTTCCTTTTAAGAAGGTGTGACGGGTCGAGGCTCATACTGCGCGCATCCACCGAGCACCGACCGATGTCTCATAATCCAGTTTGACCTCGTGTGCGCGGTGGGCGAGCACTGAGACTCGGCCCGGCGCACCTTCTCTCACGCCCTCACGCCGCTTTCCCAGTCAGCCTCACAATCTTCTGCGCCGCCTCCCACAGATCGTTCGCCACTTCGAGCTTCAAGCCCGACTCGGCCAGCAGCTTGCGGCCTTCCTCTGCGTTCGTCCCTTGCAGACGCACAACCAACGGCACCGAGATCTTCACTTCCTTGGCCGCTTCGATCACTCCGTGCGCAATGCGTTCACATCGCACGATCCCGCCGAAGATATTGATGAAAATGCCCTTGACGTTCGGGTCTTTCAGGAGAATGCGGAAGCCGGCGGCCACCGTTTCTTTCGTCGCGCCGCCGCCCACGTCCAGGAAGTTGGCCGGCTCGCTGCCGGCCAGCTTGATCACGTCCATCGTCGCCATGGCCAGGCCTGCACCGTTCACCATGCAGCCGATATTACCGTCGAGCTTGACATAGTTCAGGTTGTTCGCCGTGGCTTCGATTTCGAGCGGCTCTTCTTCATTCAGATCGCGCATTTTCTGCACATCTTCGTGCTTAAAAAGACCGTTGTCGTCGAACGAGACTTTGCCGTCCAGGGCCACCAGCGTTTTTTCCTTCGTGATGATCAGCGGGTTGATCTCGACCAGCGCCGCGTTCTTCTCCATGAACAGACGATAGAGATTTTCGAGCAGCTTGACGAAAGGATTTATCACCGCAGGCTCGATGGATTGGAGTCCGAGGGCAAAGGCGACGTTGCGGCCGTTGTGTCCCTGGAATCCGACCGCCGGATCGATTGCCTCCTTGATGATCTTTTCCGGAGTATGGGCAGCAACCTCCTCGATTTCCATGCCGCCTTCGGTGCTGGCGATGAAGGTCGGCCAACCTGTGTCGCGATCGACCAGGATTGAGAGATACAGTTCCTTGGCGATGTTCGCCCCCTCCTCCATCAGGAGGCGATGGACCTGGCGCCCCTTCGGACCGGTCTGGTGTGTTACCAGAGTCTTGCCGATCAACTCCTTGGCCAACCCGGCCACAGCAGCCTTATCTTTGGTGATCTTGACGCCGCCGGCCTTGCCCCGTCCTCCGGCATGGATCTGGGCCTTGACGACGAATACCGGTGTATTCAGCTCGTTGGCCCAAGCCGTCGCAGCGTCCGGAGCGGTGATCTCCTTCCCGCGAGGCACCGGCACGCCGAATTGAGCAAATAACGACTTCGCTTGGAATTCGTGGACGTTCATTCTCTACCCCTTTATCCCTGAGGACGGTGGCGGGAGCGTTTCTTACTGCGCGGGCTACTCCCACCCGCCCACCCTAGGCGCGCCGGGACGCGCCTTCACCCCTGCGAACACCGACCGATATTTTTTTAACAATCTCATTGATACTGGGTGTGCGGTGAGCGAGCAAGAGAAATGCCCCTCCACCGTCCTCACCCCACTTTCCTCGTGTACGCCGGCAGGATCATCGGTGAGATCACGCCGCTCACATTCCCGTGCTGCTTGGCCTCGGCGCGGAACCGCTCGAGATGCTTCAATGTGAGCTTGCCTTGCTTCATCGATCCGGCTCGTCCTGCCGCCGTCAAACCAGACCGCTTGCCGTAGACCATCAGGTCGAGGAGCGAATTGCCCATCAATCGATTGCGTCCATGCAGTCCTCCGGACGCCTCGCCGGCCACGAAGAGGTTCTTCACGTTCGTTTCCGAGTTCGTATCGATCTTCACACCGCCGTTTTGGTAGTGCAGGGTCGGATAGATCAATACCGGATCCTTGCTGATGTCGATGCCGAACCGCTCGAATTGCAGCATCATCGCCGGGAAATGTTTCTCCACTGTGCCCGCTCCGTGTTCGGCATCCAAGATCGGCGTATCCAACCAGACGCCGACGCGGCCCGACATCGTGCGGATGCCGCGGCCTTCTTCGCACTCTCGGATGATCGAGGACGACACCACATCGCGGGTATCCAGCTCGTTCACAAACCGATCGCCTTTGGCATTGACCAGCTGGCCGCCTTCGGATCTGATGCCCTCCGTGACCAAAGCGCCGATCAATTGCTCCGGATAGACCGCCCCCGACGGGTGATATTGAAACGTGTCGATGTGCGCCAGCTTCGCTCCCATGCGGTAGGACAAACAGAGCCCGTCACCGGTCGCGCCGTAGTGGTTGCTCGTGGGAAATCCCTGAATGTGAAGCCGGCCGATCCCACCGGTCGCCAGAATAACCGACTTGGCCGCGACCACGACATGGCGCTGATTGTCGAGATCTTTGAAGATCGCCCCAGTGCAGGCGCCGCTGTCGTCGCTGAGCAGTTCAATCGCCGCAGCAAATTCCAGCAGCTGAATCTTCTGGTTGAGGACCTCATCCTTGAGCACCCGCATGATCTCCAGCCCGGTGTAGTCCGAGCAGGTCACGAGTCGCGGTTTGGAGCTGCCGCCGCCCTTTTTCACGTGGAGGTTGCCATCCGCCTGGCGGTCGAACAACACCCCGAGCTCAAGCAGCCACTTAGCGATCGATGGACCTTCCTCGACCATGACCTTGAGCAGAGCATGGTCGTTCTCCATATGCCCACCCTTGAGCGTGTCGAGAAAATGCGTGACCGGAGAGTCCTCCGGTGCCACGGACACTTGCATCCCTCCCTGGGCCATCACGCTGTTTGAATCGCCCAACCGAAGCTTGGTCGCGAGAATCGTCTTAGCGCCGGCTCCCTGTGCGTGCAGCGCCGCCGCGCAGCCGGCTCCGCCGCCGCCGATGACCAGGACGTCGGTCTGATACTGCGGCGTCAGGTCGAGATCGTCGTGAATGGGACTGTCACCTTCGAGCAAGGTGGCCAGTTCAACCACGGTCTTCTCGCCCTCGTTCGGACCGAACCGAATGGACCGGTAGGCGCTGGCTCGGAAATCCGGATGGTACTTGTGAATCAATTGGTCGCGGTCGGCGGGCGAGAATTTCGGAATGGTCTGCTTGCGCCTGGCATCGCGAGTCCTGTGGACGATTTGCTGAAGTGCGTGAATGTCCATGATTCAACAGTGGCAAGTGGGAAAGTTCAACGGTTCACAATTGCTGCTGAACCATGGCTTCAAGACTTTCACACTTTCCAGCTTTCTCACCTAACAGTCGCACAATGCTCGGCAAGTTCCTTGTCGCTCATCTTCAGAATGTTGTTCCACTCGTCGTTGAACCGACCGTCTTGAATTTCCTTGATGCGGGTATCCAGTCCGATCGGCTTTTCGGCAAAATGCGCGCCCTGAGCCCGGCTGACATAGAGCGCGACAAGATTCGGCGCGATATCGGCAATGCAGACCGGTGTGCACATGCCGCACATGACGCAGTCCATGAACATTTCGGAGACACTCTTGAAGTCGCCGAACACAGCCTTCCACACGCCCTCGCGCACGTCGATCCTCTGAGGACAGGCTTCGGTACAGGCATTGCAGTTGCGACAGAGCGGCGCTTCCGGATAGAAATTGAACAGGTCTTGCTTCGGATCTTGGAGTTTCTGGATCTCGTAGGTAGCCTTACGCGCCGGGAACGGCGGCATCATCGTGAAGCACATCCCATCTTGCACCGCCGTTTGGCAAGCCAGGCAAGTCCTCACTTTCGGATCATCCTTCGTCCGGTAGTAGGTCGCGCAGGCGCCGCAGAACCCACCGAGGCAGCCGATCCCCCGAACCACGTCGATGCCCGCGTACCACATGGCCTTTACAACCGTGATCCCTTCCGGCACCTCTACCTTCTTACCGGCGATCTCGATCGTGGCCATCCGAGGTTTCATCACCTCGGGTTGATCGATCACGTTTTGGGTATCGTCCGTCGCCATAGCTCTCAACTTTCAGCCGTCCTAGCGTCGTTACTCAGGACTGAGGACTGAGTGCTGAGGGCCGAGTGAAGGAATGGATGCTCCCTCTCAAAACCTCAGCCTCAGTCCTCGCTACTTGGTCCTGTTAGGCGATCGCGTCGATGATCCGATTCAACGTCGCGCTGGGCCTCATCGCCTTGAACGCCTTCGCGTCGTCCGGGTGGTAATACCCGCCGATATCCTGCGGCTTCCCCTGCGCCGCCAACAACTCCTGATCGATCGTCTTCTCGTGGTCGGTCAGGTCCTTGGCGATCTTCTGAAACTTCTCCGCAATCTTCTTGTCCGCCGTCTGCGCAGCCAAGGCCTGCGCCCAATAGAGCGCGAGATAGAAATGGCTGCCGCGGTTGTCGATCTCGCCGACCTTGCGAGCCGGTGACTTGTTGTTCTCCAGAAACTTCGCATTGGCTTGATCCAGCGTATCCGCCAGGATCTTGGCCACCGCATTGTTTCCCACCTTTGCCAGGTGCTCCAGCGAAGCAGCCAAGGCCAAAAACTCACCGAGAGAATCCCACCGCAAACAGCCTTCTTCCTGGAACTGCTGCACGTGCTTGGGAGCCGATCCGCCGGCACCGGTCTCGAAGAGTCCGCCGCCGTTCAATAACGGAACGATCGAGAGCATCTTGGCGCTGGTGCCGATTTCGAGGATCGGGAACAGGTCCGTCAAATAGTCGCGCAATACGTTGCCGGTGCAGGAGATCGTATCTTTGCCGTCTTTCATCCGCTCGATCGAAAAGCGGCAGGCATCGGCCGGCGCCATGATCTTGATCTCAAGCCCGGTCGTGTCGTGCTTCGGCAGATAGGCATTGACCTTCTTGATCAATTCAGCGTCGTGAGCGCGATCCTTGTTCAACCAGAAGACCGCCGGCGCACCGGTCGCCCTGGCCCGACTCACCGCCAGCTTCACCCAATCCTGAATCGGAGCATCCTTCACCTGGCAAGCGCGCCAGATATCGCCTTCTTCCACCTTGTGCTCAAGCAAGGTCTTGCCGGACGCATCCACGATACGGATCGTGCCGTTGCCCGGCGCTTTGAAGGTCTTGTCGTGCGAGCCGTATTCTTCCGCCGCCTGTGCCATCAAGCCGACGTTCGGGATCGTCCCCATGGTGCGAGGATCGAAGGCGCCTTTCTGCTTACAGAACTCGACCATTTCGCGATAGACCGGCGCGTAGCTGGCGTCCGGGATCACACACTTCACATCCTGCAACTGGCCTTGAGGGTTCCACATCTTGCCGCTGTCGCGAATGACAGGCGGCATGGAAGCATCGATGATCACGTCGCTGGGCACGTGAAGGTTGGTGATGCCCTTGTCACTGTTCACCATCGCCATGGGCGGCCGCTTCTGATAGACGGCCTGAATGTCCTCCTCGATAACCTTGCGTTGATCGTCCGGCAAGGACTTGATTTTGGCATAGACGTCGCCGAGGCCGTTATCCGGATCGACTCCGAGCTTCTTGAACGTCTCGGCATGCTTTTCGAACACATCTTTATAATAAACCGTCACGCCATGGCCGAAAATCTTCGGATCCGAGACCTTCATCATGGTGGCCTTCATATGGAGCGAAAACAGCACACCCTGCTTCTTGGCATCCTCGATCTGCTCTTCCAAAAACTTGCGCAACGCCTTCACGCTCATGAACGTCGCATCGAGCACTTCACCGGCCTGCAACGCGATTTTCTCTTTCAGCACCGTCACCTTGCCGTCCGCGCCGACGAACTCGATCTTCGCGGTGGTCGCGGCAGGAATCGTGAGCGACTTTTCGTTTGAAAAGAAGTCGCCTCCCTTCATATGTGACACATGCGTCTTGGAATCGGACGACCACGCACCCATCTTGTGGGGATGCTTCCGCGCATAGGCCTTCACGGACAAGGGCGCGCGGCGATCGGAGTTCCCTTCGCGCAAGACCGGATTGACGGCGCTGCCCTTGACCTTGTCGTAGCGGGCCTTGATGTCCTTTTCCTTGTCGTCCTTCGGATTTTCCGGATAGTCTGGCAGCTTGTAGCCTTGCTTCTGCAATTCCTTGATGGTGGCGACCAACTGCGGGATCGACGCGCTGATGTTCGGCAGCTTGATGATATTGGCTTCCGGCGTCTTGGCGAGTTCGCCCAATTCGGCCAAGGCGTCATGCTGCTTCTGGGCCTCAGTGAGATATTCCGGGAACACCGCGATCACCCGGCCCGCCAGCGAAATGTCCCGCAATTCCACCGTCACGCCAGCCGCCTTCGAAAATGCATTGATGATCGGCAAGAACGAATAGGTCGCCAGCATCGGCGCTTCGTCCGTCTTCGTATAGATGATTTTGTCTGCTTTCGCCATGATTCTCCCCCTCACCTCCTGAATTAATTCAGCGCGTTCAGCGCTGAACCAGCCTTGAACCACGCAATCTGTTGCGCCGTCATGCTGTGGTTCGCCTGGATGGTGAGCGATCGGCCATCCGCCTTGTGGACTGTCACCTGCAACGGTTTGCCGGGAGCCACACTGCCGAGCCCCGTCACACTGATGCGGTCTTGCTGCTCAATCTTCTCGTAGTCCTTCGGATCAGAGAAGGTCAACGCCAAGATCCCCTGTTTCTTGAGATTGGTTTCGTGGATACGCGCAAAGCTCTTCGTGATTACCACCCGCACATTTAAGAACCGTGGCGACATGGCGGCATGTTCGCGGCTGCTGCCTTCGCCGTAGTTTTCATCACCGACCACGATCGAGCTGATGCCCTTCGACTTGTAGGCTCGGGCAATCTGCGCGATGTTCAGGTTCGCCTCGCCGGTCAAGACGTTCGTGCCCTTGCCCGGCTCAGATGCGAACGCGCTGTTGGCGCCGAGGAACATGTTGTCGCTGATCTTATCCAGATGCCCGCGGAACTTGAGCCAAGGCCCTGCTGGGGAAATGTGGTCCGTCGTCGTCTTCCCCTTGGTCTTGATCAAGAGCGGAAGCTTATCGAAATCCTTCCCATCCCAACGCGGGAACGGTTGCAGCAGTTGCAGCCGTTCACTGGTCGGAGGAATGTTGACGGTCAAGTTTGAGCCATCTTCAGCCGGCGCCACATACCCTTCTTCACCCTTGGCGAAACCCTTGGCCGGCAGTTCCTCTCCCACCGGAGGCTCCAGCTTAAACTCCTTACCATCGGCGGCCTTTAGATGTTGATTGATGGGGTCAAACCGCAAATCGCCCGTCAGCGCATAGGCCGTCACGATTTCCGGACTGGCCAAAAACGACAGCGTCTCGTTGATGCCGTCGTTACGGCCGGGAAAATTTCGGTTGAAGGAGCTGACGATCGAATCGGCCTTGCCTTTTACTCCATCCGCACGCTTCCACTGGCCGATGCAGGGACCGCAGGAATTGGACAGCACGGTGCCCCCCAGTTTCTCAAAGGTGTCGAGGAACCCATCGCGCTTCATCGTATGATAAATCCGCTCGGAGCCCGGTGAAACAAGGAACGACGTCTTGGCCTTCAAACCGGCCTTCAACCCCTGCTGCGCAATGTGAGCGGACCGGCTGATGTCTTCGTAAGAGGAATTGGTACAGCTCCCGATCAGCGCCGCCTTCAATTCGACCGGATAGCCCTTCTCCTTCGCCTCGGCCGCAACCTTGGAAACAGGCCTGGCCAAATCGGGGGTATGAGGACCGACGACGTGCGGTTCCAGCTTCGACAGATCGATTTCCACAATCTGGTCGTAGTACTTCTCGGGCGATTGGTAGACCTCCGGATCAGCCACCAAGAGATCCTTGTGCGACTGCGCCAAGCTAGCCAGATCAGCTCGGTCGGTAATGTTCATGTAGGCGACCATCTTCTGATCGAAGGGGAACACGGAAGTTGTGGCGCCCAACTCCGCACCCATGTTGCAGATGGTGCCTTTACCGGTGGCGCTGATCGTCTCCGAACCGGGGCCGAAGTATTCGACAATCTTGTTGGTCCCACCCTTGACGGTCAGAAGACCACAGAGGTAGAGGATCACGTCCTTCGGCGAGGTCCAGCCGTTCAATTTACCGGTCAAACGCACACCGATGAGTTTCGGATGGAGCACTTCCCACGGGAGTCCTGCCATCACTTCCCCGGCGTCCGCCCCGCCGACACCAATCGCCAACATACCCAGACCACCGCCGTTCGGTGTGTGCGAGTCGGTGCCGATGATCAAGCCGCCCGGGAATGCATAATTCTCCAGCACGACCTGATGAATGATGCCGGCGCCGGGCTTCCAGAAGCCGATGCCGTACTTCTTCGCCGCGGAGGCCAGGAAGTTGTAGACTTCCTTGTTTTCGTCCATGGCACGAAGCAGGTCCTTCTCGGACCCCATTTCGGCGCGAATCAAGTGGTCGCAGTGGATCGTGCTCGGCACCGCCGCTTTCTTCTTGCCGGCCTGCATGAACTGCAACATGGCCATCTGCGCCGTGGCATCTTGCATCGCCACGCGGTCGGGACGGAGCGCCAACATGGCTTTCCCGCGCTCCCAAGTTTGGGCATCAAAGTTGTCGGCATGCGAGACGAGAATCTTTTCGGTCAAGGTGAGGCCGCGGCCGAATTTCTTTCTGGCCTTTTCGAAGACCTCCGGCATTTTATCGTACAGCCTTTTGGCAATATCCATAGACATGGCTTCACTCCTTCAATGTTCTGAGTGCTGGGTGCTCAGACTGGGCTCGCAACTCAGGGACTCAGCACTCGTTACTCAGCACTTACTTGAGAGGCGGCACTTCTCTTCGTTTGGGCGCCGCATAGTTCACCAGGTAATCGAACAGCCGGATCAAGCGGCTATCCTGACGTTTCTGATCGACCCAGTGACCGATCAATCCGATCGTGCGCGACAGGATGAAGAACCCGTTCAAACTATCGACTGGGAAGCCCATATCGACCAACACGGCCGCCATCGTGCCGTCCACGTTCAGAATCAAATTATCCTTCTTCACCGCCGTTACCTGCTCCACCGCTAAGGCGAAGTCGAGACAGGGCGTTTTGATCTGCAAGCTCTTCACGTAACCCACAAGTTCCTTCACGCGTTTATCAGGATTACGCAAGCTCTTCACTCGGTGCCCAATCCCCGGCACAGGCCCGACGTGCTTTTTCATGTAAGCCAGAAACTCGTCTACCTTCATGTTGTTATCGACAGCATACTTGAACCAGCGGCCGGCATCCGTCACAGCGCCGCCGAAGCGCGGTCCGATCATGATCAAGCCGGCTGCCACCGCTTGCGACAGCCCGATGCCTGCGCAGGCCGCGAGAATCGTCGCATAAGCACCGCTCACGCAGGGGCCGTGGTCGGCGGACAACATCATAATTCGCTTGATGATTTCCGCTTCCTGTTTCGAGATCAACCGCTTGTCCCAGAGAAGACCGATGACATGAGGAATTTCATATCCTTTATTGATCAATTCGGAGGCAGGATAGCCGTCGTAGCAAGGTTCGTCCCCCCGGTCGTCGCTGATCGTGGTGCGGATGAGCGGCGCCACCACGACTTCGTCCGCCTTCATCGCCTCTTCGACGGTCTTGGGAAGCCTTGGAAGACTGACCGGCTCAATGATCTCCTTGACCAGACCGGACTTCAAGAATCCCTGATACGTGTCCTTGATCGCAGGACCAAGCGCACCGAACGTCTCAGGCACCAATGCCCCGGATTTCTTGAGGGCCTCTGACTTCGATCGGGCCGAACCTTCTCCCTTCATCCCTTCCTTGGCACCGGCATGGCCGAACTTCATTCCCTTGGGCAAACTTTCCTGACAGAACCCGGAGACGACGCCGATCAGCTTGATCCGGCGCTTCTTCGCACCGTACCACTCGGCCGCCCGTTCTTCGAGATCGCCACCCATTTCACCGACGATGACCACCGCCTTCGTCTGCGGATCATGCTCGAACATTTCGAGGTAACTGACGTAGTCGGTGCCGGGATAGGCATCGCCGCCGATACCGATCGCCGTCGTGATGCCGTCGGCGAACTGCGAGCAGATCCAGATAATTTCGTTGGAAAGACCACCCGACTTGGTGATGACGCCGAAGGAACCTTCCCGATAGAGCTTTGAGAGCACGAGGTTGTCGAACGCTCCGCCGATCACGCCCAACCGGCAAGCGCCGGCGGAGATAATGCCGATGGACGACGGACCGTTGAAGACCTTGCCCAGCTTTCTGGCATGGGCGCCGAGCAGTTTCGCATCCTTCTCCGGCACACCCTCGGTGATCATCGAGACCACTTTAATATGTGAATCATCCAGCGCTTCCATTGCGCCCTTCATCGCACGGTCCGCGCCGATGTAGACAAGGCTCGTGTTGATAGTCGGATGGTTCTTCGTTGCTTCCGCGATGGTCTTGTAGATTGGAATCGCGATCAAACCGCTGCCGTAGGGAATCTCGTTGGTCTTGCCGGCGTCAGGCGGATAGACGAACGCTTCAACATTGAGCGGGCGTTTGATCAGGTAACAGAACTCCGCCATGCGGCGGGCAGCGTTGACACCTGCAGCACCACCCTGAATCACCACGTGGGTGTCTTTATTTGCCAGAATACTCATCGCAATCTCCTCTTCAGTGCTGAGTTCTGAGTGATGAGTGCTGAGTTGAAGAACAGCTTCTCCTCGCTCAACACCCAGCACTCAGGACTTACTTACTTCTGCAATGCTTTGTCGACGATGTCCGTCAGCGGAGTGTTGCGGTCGAAGACGTGAATGTCGAAGCCCTCGTCCTTCAGTGCGCGCATCGCGTCAAGCCCTTCTTTTTCACGAGGCCCACCGCGGCGCACCCAAATTTTTACCCCCTTTAACTTGCCGTCACTCTTTGCCTTGCGAAATCCATTGATGATGCCGCCGAAGGTCTTCTTCACGTCGGTAAAATTAGCGATCGCCCCGCCGACGATGATGTTCTTGATGCCGGGCAATGAGCAGACCTTTTCCGTCAGAACCTCAACGGCCCAATCGGGTGGATCACCCGAATACTCGGCATAGTTCGCCAACTTGCCGCCTCGCGCCACGACGGCATCGGAGTAGTAGACGCTCGCACCGCCGCCGGCCGGCAGCATCGCCGTATCGCCGCCTGGAATTTCGATGAATTTGACGGACCCCTTGATTTTGCTGTCAACCCCCATGACTTCCACTTCATCCCTACTGTAGGCACGCCCAAATTCCGCGGCGAACTGGAAATTCCAATCCGGATGGCGGAATTTGGCATCGCCGTCCAGCAGCGTCACGGCATCGAGCGCAATCAGCTCACCGTCGCTCTCGCGTGTGACGACAGGATTCACTTCGAGATACTGCGCATCTTCGTGGTCGAAACAGGCAAACATCTTTTCGGCGAAGTCGGCCATCTTCTTTGCGACCGGGCCTGTAAACCCTGCCTCTTTCGCGAGTTTTTCAAGCTTCTCCGTGGAAGGAGCTTGCCCGACATCGAGACACAAGCGCTTCACTCGCTCCCAATTGGACTCCACTTCGATACCGCCGCAATTGGCGACAAGGATCTCGACACCTTCACGAGTGGACTTTACCGCGCAATAGTATTCGTCTTTGTGGGGGACCATCTCAGAGACAATGACCTGCGAGATGGTAATGCTCCCGACCTGGCGACCGATCATTTCTTTGGTTGCCGCCACTGCACCACTCAGATCGAGGCCGACCTTCACCAGACCGAGCTTAAACCGGGAACCCAGCGCTTCATGCGCTTTGGCAACCAATTTAGTCTGTTTCATCCACTCGTTGACCTGACCAAGCTTGGAGAGTTCGTCCGCGGAGGTGACAACCGCATAATGTGGAACGTGAATTCCCCACTTCTTCATCAGTCCCATCCCGGGACCTTCCAAGACCTTTGCCATGAGCGTTCTCCTTCGTATTCAACCCAGTCGATAGGGAGCTGGATTGTAGCGGAAATCAACGGGATGACTCAAGACACCAGAGGGACTACCGTGAAGCGGATCAAAAGGCCTAGCCTGAAATTTTCAAACCTCGCTCTTACTAAGCCGCGAAAATGTAAGTACTTTTTCCTCTTCTGACCATCACTTTGTAGATCGAAGAGACTGGCATCGGGGGCAAAAATATGCGCTCCGTTCCCCTTGAAAACGTTGAATGATCCCGCCACAGCGATGTGGACAGGGCTGCCCCTCTTTCCCATAGACCAGATGCCGCCGCTTGTATCGTCCTTCTGTTCCATCGGGAGCAAAAAAATCTCGGACGCTCGATCCTCCGCAGGCAATCGCCTCGTGGAGGACCTCACGCATGATCCGGTAGAGCTTTTCAATCCTACCCACCGAAAGTCTGCTCACCTGAACATGTGGGTGCAAGCCGGCTCTAAAGAGAATCTCATTCGCGTAGATGTTTCCGATACCGGCGATGACTTGTTGATGCATCACGAGAGATTTGAGCCGTCCACGCCGCTCTTGCAAAAGTCTCACAAAGTCTTGCTGCGAGGCGGAGAGCGGATCGAGTCCAAATCGGCGGGCGACATATCGTTCAAGCCCCGTCTTGTCCAGCAGGGAAAGACGTCCGAACCGACGAGGATTCCAGTAGCGTAGTTCCGGCTCACTGGCTCCCTCGAACGATAACCTTACATGGGTATGCTGGGGATGTTTCGTCCGAGCCGACTGGAACAAGAGAAGTCCGGTCATCCCGAGCTCAGCCACCACATAGCGACCGGCTTGAGCCTTCGCAAATCCCAGGACGATGCTCTTGCCGAATCGCTCGACAGATTGCAGGCCAGCACCTCGATACCAAGGCACGGTGCTGTAGCCTTCTCGAACGATATCCGCCCGTCCGACCCACACATCACGCAATTGTGCTCCAAGGAGACGAGCACGGATTTGTCGAGCGACGACTTCAGCTTCTGGAAGCTCCGGCATAACTCATCCAAGTTAAGAGCTAGAGAGGAGCTCCATTACGACATGAGGAGTGAGGAAAGGCAAGACGGGCTTGGCGGGATACGAAAAAGATCGGGGACCGACTCAAGCAGAAATCACCAGGGTGTTCAAAAAGGCTGTCCAGCAAGGCCGCAGCGAGCGAAGAGGCGAGGCGTACTCCGTTCCGTATGTTGAACCTCTGAGCGACGCGACCTGCCTGCGCGAAGCCGCTCCGGCGAAGGCAGGGAACGCCGCTGGCAGGCTTTTTCAACACCCTGTTAGGCGGCACGCCGGAGTTGGCGGACCTGTTCAATGGCAACTTGAAGATTCGGCAGCGGCATGGCACCAGGCCGCCGAGCCATGACCAACTTCAAGACTTCATCATAGGTCCGGCCTTCGATGCAGCATAGATAGGCCATGACGACTGAAACGGAGCGGCCCATGCCTGCTCGACAGCAGACCAGCGTCCGACCTTTTGGTGCACGTGGTTCCAGCCATTGAACCGCTTTCATCAGCTTGGCAGGATCGGCTTTGGCAAACTCTCGAAAAGGAATCTGATGATAGTCCACCCAGGCAACCGGTGTGATCGTAAACTCTTCGGCGACGAGCAGGAGTGTGCCGATGACCGGAGGAGGCTCCTCCGCATCGATGATGCTGCCTACCAGCAGATTGTCTGTTATCTGATGCATGGCGTTTTCAGTATAACCGCACCTTGAGAGACGTCAAGGTATTCTCCTCTGCTCGCTTGTGGTTGCGATTTCATTTCCCCGCCCGTTATACTCGCGTCAGCATGGTCACTATTACTCAGCAAGAAGTAGAACGTCGCCTAGACACGGTCCCATGCGCCGTCTGCAAACAGTCCAGCTTCGCGATCGACGAACGGTTCATGGGAACAGACGGCGACTGGCGAGGCATCTGCAAGAAGTGCTACTACACGTTTCCGGTCTATACCGATATGGAGTTCTATCTTCGGACACAGCCGGATGTGCCGCTCCGGTTAAAAGAGATTTCCTGCACGGCCTGCAGTCATCAGGGGGTGGGCTTAGACTTTCGAGCCACGTTGTCCGTCCGCGATGCCTATTACTTCGTGACTTGCCAGAACTGCAAGCGGCAATTCCCTGAGAAATCTTCGTTGGAGGCATTTGAATAATCGGTAGGAGGTTCAAACCAAAGCCAGCGGACTTTTTCAACATCCTGGGTGTATACTAAATCCTATGACTGACAATCCAAAACAGCCTGACATCTCCTCGCCAGAAGAGAAGCCAAAGGAGAGAAAAGAAATCCCCTTGATCGCCATTCAGGATGATAGTGCTGTGATGGCCGAAGAAATGGCGGATCTGTTCGAAGAAGATAAGGTCTCCCACCAGCACGGCAGCTCGGAACCGGAAGCGGATTAGCCAGTTCGGCTTTCAGCAATCAGCCGTCAGCTTTCCGTTCACCTCATCAATAAGAAAGATTGAGCAGCGTTGATCAGTCCTGCCCTGCTCACACGCTTCGGCTCGACCGCAGTAAGGCTCACGCTGCTGATCAGCGCAACTAGTTGGCTTTCTGCTTCGCAAAGCCATCGTCGGACAGCGCCAGCCTCCTTCGGAACGGCAGCTACTCGCAAACTGCGGTACGTCGCTTTCAGAAAAAATCCCGAATCCCTAATCGGTATCCCAGCCATATTCCTCATCTCGGTGGCAATGCAACAAGGTCAAGACCTCCATCAGGCATGATGAAATGTGCGTGGGCACAGAAGTGAACCCCTCGTAGGCCATCACCACTTTCTACAAGGACACCAATCAAAGATGGAGGAGCGGATGCTGAAACCCTGAAGACTGGAGCCCCACTCATTCCACCTACATGATCCGGAAAACTCAAATTATGCGGGTTGATCAAGACTTCTCGCCCAGCGTTTTCATCGGCAATGGTAAATCTTCTATCGCCCACATTAGTAACGTAGTCCAATATAGGTAGTACTCTTGTATTGATCCAGCCATCGCCCGCTTTTCTGTGTAATTTTGGGAAACCCATGATCAGCGCTTTGTCACCAACACAAGCTCCGGTGGATTGGGGGAAATCGAGATCGAAATAATGCTCTTCTAACTCCTGACATTCAGCTTCTTGAGGGATCTGGATTGTACAAATGTCGACGTGGTCATCACGGGCGATCACAGGCCACAAGGTGATATCCGTAAACGAAGAGCCTGGCGCACCAAGCAACACTACGACATCTGAGCCTTGAGTAAGTTTGTCGATCTCAGTGACGAAATGATTGGCCGTAACCAAAAATCGATTCTGCCTTGTTCGGGCAAGCAGGACTGTCCCCCCGGTTATCCAACCATCAGTCCCTGGGCTAACTCTTGGATAGACGAGAACCGGTGCGACATAGGGAAGTAAGGATGGCACTAAGGACTCAATCTGCCTTCTGACTTCCTCTCGGATGTGATCGGTCATTCTGAATAGGACTTAAGGTCTCAGACAGAGCGCGGAGGGTTGTGCTAGGCAGCACTCAGTGGCGAAATGCGATTGATTCTACCTTTGGCTTGTTTCGCTGCCTCCCATAGATCAACCGCTCGCTGGGCATTTAGCCAAAACTCAGGGCTGTTGCCGAACAAACGAGAGAGCCGCAATGCCATTTCGGGGCTCACCGCCCGTCTCTCTCTCAGCACCTCGTTCACAGTCTGGCGCGACACTCCAATGGCCTTGGCAAAGCCTGATACGGTCAACTTATAGTCCGGTAGGAAGTCCTCGCGCAGCATCTCTCCCGGATGCGTGGGTCGCACCTTCCGAACTCCTTTGTTGGGAATAGCCATGCCTCACCTCAATGATAGTCGGTCAATTCAACATCATACGCATCACCATCGATAAATCTGAAGCAAATCCGCCACTTCATGTTTACCGAAATCGAATACTGGCCCTCTCGATCTTCCTTCAGCTTATGCAATCGGTTGCTCAGGGGAACCTTTAAATCGTCCGCACGTGAAGCCGAATCTAAATATTGCAGCTTTCGTAATGACACTCTCCAAATCTCGGTAGGAAATCGTTTGGCCTTACCCACCTCATATAGTTCTGCCGTGTGGCGATCGGCAAACGTCCTGATCACGTGCAAGAGTGTAAACTACCACGTGACATCTTGCAACAGTGCCACCTGAGTCAGCCTTCGATACTTGACGCATCATGAAAGAGCTGAAGTCGCCCGCCCTTCGTCCGCTGAGGTATTTGTCAGTAGGTTGCAGCGCCAGAAGACATGCACCGTTCGTCACCTCCGCTACAACATCTCATCATGCTGATTGAACGATCTGCACAGCGCCATCCCGCTCGATGCGTCCCAACGCTGACACCTTTCCCCGCCGTTCTTTGTGAGCAATCTTCTCAATCTGCACGATCGCCCCACGATGCCACTGATCGAGTGCTTGGTTTTGAGGAGAGGCCAGGCGATCCTGCCGGCCAACCTCTTGCCGGCCTTGCCCATTGCAGAGCCACGCCCGCTTCTCACCTTTTAGCTCGCGGAGTTCGCTTACAACTCGATAGACATCAGGCAGCCGATTCACAATTGTCTTGCCGTCTTTTCGCAACAATACATACGAAAACTTCAGCGCATCCTTGATGAAGCCTACTTGATTGTCGATCTCTTGAATAATCACAGGTGGTTCCCAGGCACGTTCTTCATGGCACCAATCGTCGGCCTTCGCTAAGGCTGGGCAGTTCTGCTCATGGAGACAGGGGCTATAGAGAGTGCACCGTTTCTCTTGAAGCAATCGATCGCGCACCTGGTGGAGTGATCGAGAGGTTTCTCGTAAAGCCGGCTCCACGATCATCATCGTGCCGTGCGGTTCCAGTAACGCTAGAGACTGATCAACAACGGTAGTTCGCGCCATGATGGGATCGCCTGCGTCTGCAAAGATCTCATTCAAGCAATTGGCAAGGATGATGAGATTAAAGGGGCCTCTCAGCTTCACCTGCTCCAACCAGGCTCGTCGCGCGAAATCTCCCTCATACGCCTGCAAGTCCGCTTCTTGAATACTGGCCGCCCGACAGTAGCGATCCCATAACTGCCTGGATTGTCTGAGGGCTACCGTCGAACGATCGACAGCGGTCACTGATAACGTATATGGCAACTTTCGTTGAGACCACCAGTCAAGGACCGCCAGAGCCCCGGTTCCCGGCCCTGAACCAATGTCGAGAACGGAAAACCCCTCGACCGGTTCCGGTGTCGGCATCTCATCGAGCAACAACTGGATTTTGGCCAGATTCACCGGCAGGAAATACTGAAGATATGCAGCACCCAAAAGTTCATCATCAAGATATGTTCTGGTTAGATGACTCCGCTCTTTAGTGAAGCTCTTGGAAAGTGCCGCCACTGCCTGCCCTAACTTTTTTCGAGGCAGACCCTCGCTCTCGATCCGTTCAGTGATGGCCTCTAGGAGTAACGGTGAAACCGTGGCGTTGAGGCATCGCATGAGGCTAGTGTATGCTCGACCTATTACGGAGGACAACCATGACGGATGAAATCCTGAAGGCTTATAAAGAAGTCGAATCAGCGGTGGAACGGTATATCAGGCTCTTGCATGACCATGTCACAATGCTACAGAACGTGGAACCACCAGGTTCCGACAAGGTCGTTCGACTGACGGCCGGCTCAAAAGCCATGACTGATAGTGCGGCAATCTATCTGTCCTATGCGAAGTATGTAGCGTATGGCATGCCGTCCAGTGAGGAGATGGTTGAGGACGAGATCCAGGGATAACAACGTTGCTCGTATCTCGTGAGAAGTCGTTCCTCGAATGCTTGAGAGATCCGCTCGCCTCGTTGAGTCGAAGCGGGCTTCACGAATCACGTGACACTCGACGCACTTAAAGCAAAAGAGCCTGCCCGGTTTCCCGGCCAGGCTCTTTTGCTTTTACTAAGAAATGCCTTATCAGATGCTGCGCATGAAGTGGGCAACCTCGTCGTGACTAACGGCTCCGCCCATGACCTGCGACATCGCGACGTTCGTGGACTTCTTGCCGGTCAGGCCGGATTCGACCTCATCCACGATCAACTCCACCGGCATCGATTGACCGCCGTACACGCGCGGGCCGCCGATGATCTTAGCTTTGGAGTACCCATAGACCGCGGTCGCCACTTCCTTGGCCAACCAACCGACGTAGTTAAATTCCGGCACAACAATCAGCTTCGTGTTTTTGCACAGTTCGCGTAGTTCCTTCGTCGGAAATGGACGGAGCGATCGAACCTTGATCAGTCCGACGTTGAGACCCTTGTCCTTGCAAAGACGAACCGCTTCGCGCGATTGGGCCGCCGCGCTGCCGGAAGCGATGATGATGGCCTCCGCACCTTCGACGTTTTCCGCCGTCAGCAAGCCACCCATGTACTTATTGATGTACTTGCGGGAGCGTTCAACCGCCGCCCAGACCTCTTGTTGCCACACGGCGTGAATATTGTACGCCATGAAGTTTGATTTCTGGACCGGAGCGTCGCGAGACAGACGAGCGGGAGGATTCTCTGCATCAAGCACAGGGACGGCACCGCGCCAGGCTTCACGCGGAGGCAACTTGATGCCACGATCCTGCATGCGCACATAGCCGCGGGCATGAGTGACGAAGAACCCGTCGCAGCAGACACCGACCGGCAAAGTCACATCGTTCTTTTCACTGATCGTGAAGCCGGCCAGCGTGAAATCGAACATGTCCTGCTGGTTCTCGGCATGGAACACAATCATCCCGCAGTTCAGCAAGTAGGACACTTCAATGTTGTCCGGCTGAATGGCGAGCGGCGCGTTGACCACCCGGCAGGTAAACATGGCGACAACCGGAAGACGGTGACCCGGCCAGGATGCAATCCCTTCCAAACCGCGCAACGTGCCGGGTCCGGCAGTGGCCGTATAGCAACGGACACCCGCGCGTGATCCACCGGCAATAGCCGCCATGACGCCGACTTCTTCTTCACCACGATAATACTCTTTCACGTAGCCTTCGCCGTAGAGCACGCCGACGAGCTGCATCGTCTCGCTCTGCGGGGTGATCGGATAGGCGATGGCCAAATCCACGTTGGAGCGGCGAACCGCTTCCTTTGCCGCTTCGCTCCCGGTGATGAATTCCTTCGTCCGCGGCGCTTCGAGGAACAGGTACTCAGGGGTCACGACCTTTTGTCTTTTTGCTTCCCCATGGGGATCTTTTTTCCCATCAGACTTAGGCACGGCGACGCTGGTAATCGGGTCACCCTGTGGATTGGTTTTGACTTCGGTCTCGCTCATAGTTACACCTCTTGGCTAGTTCGAGCGTTGCCGCCCGGCCTTATCCTTCCCGCTTCATGTGCTCGGCAGAATGACCGAACATCGCCGCACTACCCGTCCCACCTGGAGTTGGAGCGAACGCCATCGGGTTCGTGTGGGTCTTCCCATCATGCACCTTGGATTGCGTGCCAGTAAAGCGGACATTTTCACCATTTTCCGGTAACTTGATCCCCATCTCTTCACGGACACGCTTAAAAATCTGCGCTACGCGCTTGATCTTAAGCGTATCGGAGTCTCGGATCGTCAGCATCGCATCCTCATGGCCTTGTTCCGCGCAGATCGCCATGGTGCAGCAATTCGTTCCCGCCCGGATCATCTTGAGGGTCAGATTCGCATAATGACAATGCACCCCGATGAAGATACAAGCTTCGATCTTATTGCCCCAGATCGTCAGATTCGGATGATTAGGGTTGATGACTTCTTCCGGATCGATCTTCGGATACTTCGGCCGATAGTCCGGCATCGGAATGATCATGACTTCAGGAATCTGCGCGGCAATTTCCAGCGTGGCCTTTGCTTTTTCCACCGCATGATCGTTCCAGGCCCAGAGCAACAGCGGTCCAGGGAAGAGAGTCGCGTTCGGGCTCGTCAGCATCTTACGAGCCATCTCTTCAATCACCACTTCTTCGTTCGGCTCGAGCAATCCGTAAAATAATCCCTCCCCTGGATCCGGCAGCGACACCCCTAGCTGCGCGGCTGAGGGAGGATGGAAGCCCGCAGGCCCCGGTACGATGATGCGCTCTCGAGTATCCTGTGTTGTTGCCACGCCCTTCCCCCTTTCCTCGCTCTTACCCGACGACCGGACTGGCCAAAACGGCCGTCGTGCTCTTTTCGCCGTATGTAATATTGTCCGTCAACGCCGCCTTCGGCAATTGATCGATCATGATCATCTTGATCGCATTGTTCTTGGCCATATTGTCACAGACCCATACGCACTGCGCACAGCCTTTACAACGGTCCACTGCGACATAGGCCGACCCATACTTGAACCCTTGCTCTTTGCCCATCTCCTCGCTGTAGAGAATCGTGTTAGCTTCCGGACAGTACTGCGTACAGAGCTTACAGCTCTTCGAGGCGCAGATTTCAACGCTGATATCGGCAACAAGGTACATGGTGCTCCTTTATGCGGTGGCTGCCGCCACCGGCTCTTCCGCGCGCTTGACAGCATCCGCGGCCCAGCCGTGGTCGACAGCATAGTTCCATCCCGCCCGCATGACGGCAACATTCTTCTCGATCAGTTCCTGTTTCTTTTTGAACTTCCGTTCAACGACACTATCGAGGGCGGCAGTACCGCCGGATACCACAAAACCTTTCCCGAGGAACCGGTCCTTCACGGCCTGATCCAATCCCGCCATACTCGTCAGACCTGTAATCGCGCCGATACAACCCATCAGCGCCATGTTGGTGGCGAGGTCCATACCCGCGACTTCCAATGAAATCTTCGTCGCTGGGAAGTAATAGAGTTTCGCGCGAAGCTTCTGCAGCTCAGCCGCCTGGTCTCTGTGAAGATTCATCGGCCCGTCGTTGTTGATCAGCGCAACTCCATCTTCTTTTAGGCCGAAATAGAACGGCATCGTATAGGACTTGCCGTGGGTGATGACCTGTGGATGGAAGATGATGATGATGTGCGGAAACGTGATTTCACCGATCTCGTAAATCGGCTCATCCGACACTCGGACATAGCTTTCCACCGGCGCCATCCGTTTTTCAGACCCATAGAACGGCACGATGGTGCTTTCGCCGCCGGCATTGATCACCGCGGTGCTGAGAATATGCGAGCCGGTGACGACACCCTGCCCCCCGACGCCTGCCATCCGAATATTGAATCTCTTTGCCATAATGGACCTCCTCGTGAACGCCTAAGCTTTGCCGGGAATCGCGGCGGCGGGAGCAGTCGGCTTCGCAAGGAATTCCTTGTAGCCGTAACGCTCAGTGAGGTATTGTTTCGCTTCGTCGCTGACATATTCCGTGAACTGATACCGATCATTCTCGACCGTCTTCGCATCTTCCATGACCTTGTCGGTCGGAATAGCGTACTCGATGTTGCAGGACGTGTAGGCTTGAATGTAGGTTGATCCAACTTCTCGCGCAATCAACACGGCTTTCTTAATGACGCTTTCCACCCG
Organism: Nitrospira sp.; assembly: GCA_029194675.1. Taxonomy (NCBI): domain Bacteria; kingdom Pseudomonadati; phylum Nitrospirota; class Nitrospiria; order Nitrospirales; family Nitrospiraceae; genus Nitrospira; species Nitrospira sp. The sequence continues at coordinate 149,816 of JARFXP010000006.1, forward strand.
TCGTGGATTATTCGGCACCACGGTCGCCACATAGGCGCAACCGGCAACTTTGGCCATCTGCAACATATCCATCTTCTCGAACTTCTTGCCGAGCGGTGCCATCTTTAGCACGGCGCCGCGGTTGGTCATGCCGCTCTCCTGGCCACCGGTATTCCCATACACTTCGTTGTCCAACATGATGGTCGTGAACCGCTCTTTGCGGAACCAGGAGTGGAGTACTTGTTGAAAGCCGATGTCCGCTGTACCGCCATCGCCGGCCATCACAACCACGTCCTTTGGCTTGTCGCCGAAGCGGAGACGGAGACCACGGGACAGGCCGCTCGCCACTCCGTTTTGGTCACCGTAATTGCCGTAGACAAAGGGAATCGCCGCCTGAGAGATGGCCAGACGACCGCAACCAGCCGTCCCGACAGTAATGGTGTCTTCGGGGTTGGGAAATGCGATCATGGCGAGCCGGATAAAAAGCGTCATGGCACAGCCCGCGCACATGGGATGTTCTTCCAACACTTCCTTGAAACTCCCCATTTGTGAGACAGTGACCTTCTTTCCAAAAGGCCCATGCTCCACCATATCCCGATATTCCTTTGGCATGAACTTCTCAAATCCATTGGAAAACTTGACATAATCAAGACTCATCAGGCACCTCCCTTATATCGTTGGCAACGGTCGGCCGCTGCTCATCTTCTCTTCCGCTTCACACCGCTTCCACATGATGCATCGAAGAAAACTTGAGGACTTGAGGATTTGACAATCAAACCACTACTTAACACTCGCCGATCATTGGGCATCCTAGCAAAGCCGAAAAAAGACTGTCAATCTTTGCTCAACCTTTTCTCGTCTCCGTCGTCACAGTCCCCGCTATGAATTTTGTCATGAATTTTCCACGATACGTTCTGTCATAGTATAACGTCGTGAAAATCAAAGCAACTTCTAAGAGGGCCCAAGGTATCCAAAAGAAGGCCTAGTTTCAATCGGCGAGATAGGCCATTCGCCCCAAACGGTCAGAACGAGAAAACCGCAAGAACAGGCACCTCCGAACTTTTTAACAATTCACGTTTAGACATTGCCGATCTACCGCATTCCGTTTACACTGCACATCATGTCACTACGCGTTCTCATCCCGGGTGAAGATGATGCAGGTTTCCATGTCGGCGGAGTTCATAAACGCCCGCCGATTCCGGACGATTCAGTCAAAGCCGAATGTCCGAAATTCATGGCGCACGGTCCTTGCGGAGGGGTTCGCAAAGGTGGGCTTTGCGAAGTCTACCCCGAGATGAAATGTCCATGGGTCTCGCTTTATATCGAACTGGAGAAAATCGGCCAGACAGAATGGATGAAACAAGTATGAGTGGGCCAGCATGGAGGAGAGGAGAAAATGAGGGGCAAGCAAAGGACCACGAAATTGGGTTACAACGAGCGGCATGCGAAGAGCGGAATCAGTGCCACGCTTCCCGACATCGAGACCTTTCCGAATCAATATAAGGGATATGAAATTACGATTGAGATCCCCGAGTACACCGCGATTTGCCCCAAAACCAACTTGCCGGACTTCGGAATCATTACACTGCACTATATGCCTGACAAAGAATGTCTTGAACTGAAAGCGCTTAAAATGTACATCCATGCCTACCGTAATCTCGGCATCTTCTATGAAAATGCCGTCAACAGAATCCTTCAAGATATCGTCAACGCCTGCCATCCCGTATGGGCGAAAGTCACCGGCACCTTCACTGCGCGCGGCGGGCTTTCGAGTAAGATCGAAGCCAAGTTTCCTTAACTGAACAACAACCGAACAACGGCAAACCAGCCGGGATTCGAAGGTCCTTGGGTATGGCCTCCTTGCATCGGTTTAACTCACGGTAAGCATGGCGACCTATGCGATCGGCGATGTGCAGGGATGCCATGACGCCTTGCAACGTCTTCTCGATCTTGTCCAATTTGATCCGAGCTGCGACCGTCTTTGGTTCGTCGGCGATCTCGTCAACCGCGGGCCCGATTCACTTGGGGTGCTTCGTTACATCCGTTCGCTCGGGCCGTCCGCACGCGTGGTGCTTGGCAACCATGACGTCTTTCTTCTTGCAGTCTCGGAAGGGGTGGTGGCACTTCGACCCAAGGATACGATAGGCGACGTATTGAAGGCCGACGATCGGCTTGACTTGATTAACTGGCTTCGGCACCAGCCCTTGCACCACCACGAGGGGTCGTTCTTCATGATCCATGCGGGGCTCCTCCCTCAATGGACAACGCAAGATGCCGCTCAATTGGCCGGCGAGGTCGAGACCGCCCTGCGCGGTGCCGGCTTCCAATCGTTCTTGCGATCACTCTTCCATGAGCCGGCGGTCACGTGGAGCCCCAACCTTACCGGCGTCTCACGGTTGGTCACAGTTGCCCGTGTGCTGACCCGACTTCGCACCTGTACACCGACCGGCGACACCTCGAACTTTTCCGGTCCGCCTGAAAAGACACCGCCAGGCTATTTCCCTTGGTTCCGTCTCACTGCTCGCCGCAATGCGGATACGACCATCATTACCGGTCATTGGGCTGCACTCGGCCTACACATGGAGCCCAATCTGCTGGCCATCGATAGCGGCTGTGTGTGGGGACGACAACTGACAGCGGTGCGATTGGAAGATCGGTCGGTGTTTCAGGTTGACGGGCAGACACGACATTGACGCACGCGCAGCTCAGACCCCTGCGACCAGGCGCGCCAGGGGAACCTGCTCGCCGATCCCAAATGTAATCGGTGTCTTGAGTTCCTCCGGATCAACATAGGTTCCGAACAGTCGGTCCCAAACCGAGAACGTCACTCCAAAATTCACATTGGCATGTGCCAGGTTCTCACTGTGATGAACATGGTGATACCGCGGCGTCACAACGATCCATTCCAGCCAATTCGAGCGCCAGGTGACGTTCATGTGCATCCAGTCGTTCAACAACATGTGGGAAGACAAGACCACCCAGTACATCCACCATGGAGCATGGCCGAAAACCGAAAAGGCCATCATCCAGGGCAGGTTGAACAATACCTGTTGCGGGAGCGAAGCTCGGTATCCAGCCAGCCAGTACATGTGCTTCGGGGAATGGTGCCACTTATGGCTGCACCAAAACGGGCTCACGTGCAGAAACCGATGTACCCAGTAGGCGCCGAAGTCTCCAATCACATAGTACAGGGCAAAAGTCGCCGCGGTCGGAAGGGCCGAGATAAATTCCGGCAACATCGGCCGAATTACGATCCGTTCGCTTACATACAAGGCGGTAGGGAGCAGCAGGTACCCGACCAGCGTGGCCCCCACGATGTCCATGAAGAAGATAGACCGATAGGGCACCTTTCTCGCCGGTATCATCCATTCAAGCGCTGTGACGAAGATCACCCTCGCCGTGAACAAAAGCGGAATGAAGAGGTCATGGTCGAAGACGAACTGCCGGAACTCTCGGCTCAGCAGCCATTCAATCCATTCCATCGCGCCTATCCCGCATGCCAAGGTAGGTCGGAAGGCCCGACTCTATCAAACGGACTCAGCTCTGTCTCCCCCGCTTTCGGTGAAGCGTAAGCGGAGATTGCGAGATATGAAAGGAAAATCTGAGATGGATCAAGCGAAACAAGTCTGCGAGCCTAATGGTAACTTTCGGCATCAGACGGAAATTTGCCCTGTTCCACTTCTTCTTTGTAACGAGTCAGCGCTTGGAGCGTGTCGGCTTTGAGGTGTGCATAGGTCTTCACGAATTTCGGGATGAACGCATCAAAGAGTCCAAGGAGATCATAGAGCACCAGTACTTGGCCATCGCAATGGGGACCTGCTCCAATACCAATGGTGGAGATCGAAAGGGCTTGAGTAATCTTTTTGGCTAGATCGGCAGGCACTGCCTCCAATACCAGCCCGAATGCGCCGGCGGCTTCAAGGGCCCTTGCATCTTCCAAAAGCCGGGAGGCTTGATCGTCGGCCTTGCCTTGAACCTTGTATCCGCCCAACGCATTGACTGATTGCGGGGTCATGCCAAGGTGACCCATGACAGGTATCCCAACGCTAGTCATGGCTTTGATTCGATCTGCCATCACAGCTCCGCCCTCAAGCTTCACCGCAGCGGCGCCTGCTTGCAGCAATCGGCCTGCATTGCGCAGAGCTTCCTCTGTGTTGGTCTGATAGGACATAAACGGCATGTCCGCAATCACCAGCGCTCGCTGCACCACGCCTGCGACCAGCTTGGTGTGATACAGCATGTCGTCCATCGTCACCGTAAGCGTATTGGGTTTCCCCTGCACGACCATGCCCAGCGAATCCCCCACCAGAATCACCCGTATCCCTGCTTGCTCTACGATGCGCGCGAACAGCGCGTCATAGGCCGTCACGACGGCGAGTTTCTTCCTCTCTCGTTTGAGCTGCTGGAAATCGAGGATCGTCATCAGTTCAATTCAGCTTTGGCGATGATCTCGGCCAACCGATGCGTGGCTTTGATCGCCATGATATGAACGCCGTCGCAATGCGGCCGAACCGCCTGGATCGTCCGTACGGCGATGTCCACCCCGACGTCCTCTGCCTTCTCACCGGCAGCTTTGAGTTCATCGATCATCTCGCTTGGAACCGAGATGCCCGGAATATGCGCGTTCATGAACTCCGCCATCTTGTGATTGCGCAGCACAAGGATACCGGCAAGCACCTTGACCTTATAGGGCTGGACCGCCTTCATGAAGCTCGCGAACTGCTCCGGATGGTACACCGCTTGGGTCTGGAAGAATTGGGCGCCCGCCTTTACCTTCACTTCAAACTTGGCCAGCATAGGCCCGAGGGGGTCGGCCTCCGGTGTGACAGCGGCACCGATTGTAAACGATGTCGAGCCGTCCAATTTATGCCCAGCCATGTCATGCCCCTTGTTCAATCCTTGCACGAGCTGCATGACTTGGACCGAATCGAGATCATATACCGGCTTGGCCTCCTTATGATCACCGACCGTCGGATAATCGCCCGTGAGACACAGAATATTTCGAATCCCCAGCATGTGGGCGCCCATCAGATCCGACTGCATGGCGATCCGATTGCGATCACGGCAGGTCAACTGCATCACGGGGTCGTGCCCCAACTCATACAACAGACGACAGACTGGAAGTGAGCCGGCCCGAACCACGGCGGCCGTATTGTCGGTGACGTTCACACCGTGTACCAGCCCGACAAGCTGTTTGGCACTCTCGAGAACGGACGAGATGTTGGTGCCCTTGGGGGGGTTATACTCGACCGTGACTGCAAACATCCCTCGGTTGAGGACATCGAGTAGGCGCTGTGGTTCTCGACTCATGGATGGCTCCTCATAGCATTCCTGCCGCTCTCTTGGCCGACTCCACGGTATTTTCCAGCAGCATCGCGATGGTCATTGGGCCGACCCCACCGGGGACAGGGCTGATCCAGCCGGCCTTTTGGCTGACCGCGTCAAAATCTACGTCGCCGCACAGCTTGCCTTCAGGGGTCTTGTTGGTCCCCACATCGATGACGACCGCGCCTTCACGCACCATGTCGGGCGTCACGAACTTCGCCTTTCCGATCGCGACGAGCAACAACTCCGCCTCACGGCAAACCCCGGGCAGGTCCTTCGTTTTTGAATGACAGATCGTGACCGTCGCATTCCGTTGAAGCAGCATCAACGCCAACGGCTTCCCGACAATATTGCTCCGTCCCACCACAACTGCCCGCTTGCCTTCTATTGTCACCCCGGTCGACTCGATCATCTTGATGACACCCTTTGGGGTACAGGCTTCGAAGACCGGATGGCCCTCCACCAGTCGGCCGAAGTTGTAAGGATGAAATCCATCCGCATCTTTCAGTGGCGAAACGGCTTCGAGGATCACCTGGCTGTCGATGTGTTTGGGCAGCGGAAGTTGAACCAGGATTCCATGGATTTTGGGGTCGGTGTTCTTTTTGTCGATCAGCGCCAACAGCTCTGCCTGCGTCGTGTTCACCGGGAGTTTGTGATCGTCAACGTAGATCCCCGCTAACTCGCAGGCCTTTTGCTTGTTTCTGACGTACACATGCGAGGCGGGATCGTCACCGACCAAAATGGTCGCAAGACCCGGTTTCATCGATTTCTTGGCAAACAACTCCGCCGAGTCTTTTGCCAGACGATCACGGACCTGTTGCGCGAGCGCTTTTCCATCAATCAACTGTGCGGCCACGGTCCCCTCCCTGTCACTGTTTTGTCCAATAAAATCGCTGCAACTTAGCAGGTGAATTTTAGGCAAGTCAACGCTCATTGAGTGGGTGGACGTCGAGCATGAGCAGCAGGGAATCAGGATGTTTCCGTTTCATTTCGGCCCTGATCCCTCCCTCGCCTTTCTTGACAGCCTCTTCAACCCTTAGATACGATAACCGAAATTCTAATTGTGGATAGCCCTTCGTTGCCCTTATATTCCTACCACCGGCTTCTCCTCCCGTGGGTACTCACACTGAGCCTTACGCTGCCCGGCGAGGCGGCACAGATCACGGGTTTGGAATCGCCAAACAGTTTCGTAGGCGACCCTTCCGGGAAAGAATATTTCATCTCCAACATCAACGGGGAATCGGAGGCCCGGGACAACAACGGCTTCATCACAAAGTTGAATGCCGAGGGAAAGGTCACCAACCTCAAGTTCATCCAAGGCGGCGTGGCGGAGATCCTCCTGCATGCTCCAAAGGGGATGGCCTTAGTCGGACCGATTCTCTATGTCGCGGACCTTGATCAGCTGAAAGGCTTCGACAAGACAACGGGAAAACTCGTGACCACGGTGTCGTTCCCGTCCCTCTCCCGGACACCGGTATCACTGACGGACGTTGCCGCCTCACCGACCGGCCTCCTCTACGCCTCGGACCAAACCGCCAATTCGATTTACCGTATCAACCCATCGGCCAATCATCGGGTCGACCTGTTGATTCATGATGACAGGCTCGCCGGTCCCGCAGGAATCGCAATCCATCCTAAGACGAATCAGCTCATCATAGTAAGTTGGGAGAAGGGGAAAATCCTTGAGATCACTCCTGACGGACAGCTGACTGAATTAGAATCGAACGGATTTTTTACGAGTCGCTTTCAAAACCTGAGCGGAGTGGATTTCGATCAATGGGGCAACATGTACGTATCAGACATCACAAAAGGCAAGATTTGGCGCATGACCCGAGATTATCGATTCCAAGTCATCGCTGAATATCTCCCCGCTCCGGCTGACATCGGTATCGACCGGGTGAACAACCTGATTTTGGTTCCCTACCATTATGTCCACGCCGCGGAAATGAACGGACTTGAAACCCCTTCGGTCGCCAAGCCGAAAGGCGAGAAACGTACGTTGGCCGACTACGGTTTTATCCCTCCCCCTCCCAAGCCCGGACCGGAAGGAACGAAGAAATGAGCTCGTGTGCTTATTGTCACCATCGAAAGGGCAAACGTGCCTGTCCAGCTCTTGGAGGGTTGATCTGCAGCCCTTGTTGTGGCGAACATCGCATGACACGGATTTCCTGCCCCACTGATTGTGTCTATCTCGATAGTGGAAACGATTACCAGCAGAAACGACTCAGTGAGCAATTCTTGCCCATTCGGCGAGATTTCTATCGAGAGCTGGATGAATCGGGAGGGCAGAAGGCGGTTGGGTTATTCAACCTGATCGAAGTGATCACGTTCAGTTACTTTGAAGGACGTCGAGACGGGCAGGACGCCGAGGTGATCACAGCCCTTCAGGCTCTCCGGCGTACACTCAGCCCGCTGCATGTCCCTGCTGCTCCAATGCCGGTGTTCGCCGAACAGCTCCGGAAGGAGTATGAAACATTCAGAAAACAGAACCCCGAGCAGATCGCAGATCCATCGGATGCCCCGGCAATCCTGGATCGGATCGACCGGTTCGTCTCTACCTTTTCAGGGAAGAATTTTCAGTCAAGCCGGTTTCTGGGAGGGCTGCTTGGGTATGTGAAGATGCAGCATCCAGAGATCGCGACACATCTCAAGAAGAAACGGGAACCGGGACACATTCTTCTACCCGGGCAATCGTTCCTGCCACCACCTCTCGCCGAAGAACACACCCATGGTCCCGACTGTAAGCACCATGACCATTGATCTCCGGTCCAAATCTCTCCCCTTCTCACCACGAGGGGACGAGTTGCCTTAACTATGCGCATGGCACCGAGCACCGCCCTTATATTTCAATCAGCTGTTACCTTGCGTGCGCCGTGCGCCAAGACAGAAAGCACCTCATCCCCAAACTTACTCCACAATCGTGACCGTCATTTCTACACGCTCTCTCGGATTATCCCGCTCGTCGCGTGGCAGGTTGACGATCTTGTCGGCCACACCGATTCCCTTCGTCACTTCGCCAAAAACGGTGTATTTGCCGTCCAGAAATCGTGAGTCCTCTACGACGATGAAAAACTGAGAGCCGGCCGTATCCGGATCAGCTGCTCGGGCCATAGAAACAATGCCACGCTTGTGCGGGATATCGCTGAACTCCGCCTTGATCGTATGACCGGGGCCACCCTGCCCATAGGTGTCCTTTTTAAGTGTGTCCTTCGTATTAGGATCCCCGCCTTGGATCATAAAACCGGGAATGACACGGTGAAAAATTGTCCCGTTGTAGAATCCGGACTTTGCTAACTTGATAAAATTCTCTACATGTTTTGGCGCGACATCCGGATAGAACTTGATTTCGATATCGCCGAATTTCGTCTTGATGATCGCCCTCGACCCTTTCGGTGCTTCAGTCTTGGACGCCGGCGTGTTATCAGCCGCGACAACCAGCGCGTTACCTGAGACTGATAGACCGACCGCTAATACCACTCCCATCAGCATTCGCCACTCGGGTTGCTTCAGCATTTCCCCCTCCCATGTCTTTCATATGACAGTGTCGACTATCTTCGCATGGACTCGGCATTACCGCTCAGACTGCTCCAGCGCCCGTTGCGCCGCCTCCTGTTCCGCTTCCTTCTTGCTGTATCCTCGGCCGATCCCGAAAACCCTGTCATTCACGTGCACTTCAACGTCGAATACCTTTTGGTGCTCCGGGCCGGTTTCGCGTACGATCACATATCGAGGCAACCGTTCATACCGTTTTTGACACCATTCCTGGAAGCGCGTTTTGTAATCATCTCCTCCGGGTTTCTCTTGCAGGGCATCGACTTGGCGTAGTTCATCAGTCAGTGCCTCAATGGTGAAGTTTCGACTCGCCTCAAAACCTCCATCGAGATAGACGGCCGCAATGATGGCTTCAAACGCATCAGCCAACAGTGAGACCTTGTCCCTCCCATTCGAGCGTTCTTCGCCTCGACCAAGCTTCAGATGAGCTCCGAGATCAAGACGCCTGGCGGCATTCGCCAACGGCGTTTCACTCACGAGTTTGGCTTTGAGTTTTGAGAGAGCTCCCTCGCTCAACTCAGGATACCGCCTCGCAAGATAATCGCTCACGATGAGCGACAATACGGCATCCCCCAAGAACTCAAGCCGCTCATTATGTTTTCGACCGGGCTCTCGGCGCTCATTCACGTACGATTTGTGGGTCAGAGCCTCCGTCAAGAAGCTCGGATTCGTGAATCGATAGTTCGATATGGCGGGAGAAGAATCGGCCGGTGAAGCCGGCGTCATTGTGGCCTACGCGCTAGGCGTCCAGTCTCTTGAAGATCAGACAAGCATTCACTCCGCCGAATCCAAAGGAGTTCGACAACGCCGTTTGAATGGCGGCAGGTCGTGCCTTATTGGGAACATAGTCCAAATCACAGACCGGATCCGGATGATCCAGATTGATCGTGGGGGGGAGAATACCGTGCAACAGCGCCAGAAGACTGAAGACGGCTTCGATCCCGCCCGCAGCTCCGAGTAGATGCCCTGTCATGGACTTGGTCGAGCTGACCGGAATTCGAAAGGCCTGTTCTCCGAACACCCGTTTGATCGCTCGGGTCTCAATGGCATCGGCCATCGTCGACGTACCATGCGCATTGATATACCCGATCTGATCACGATTGATTCCCGCATCTTTGAGGGCCAATTCCATGCAACGAACGGCTCCCTCGCCTTCTTCCGGTGGGGCCGTAATGTGGTACGCATCACTGTTCATCCCATACCCGATGATCTCGCCGTACATTTTGACCCCACGCCGAAGGGCATGTTCCAGTTCCTCGATCACCACGACCCCCGCACCCTCACCCAGCACAAATCCATCCCGGTCCTTGTCGAACGGGCGGCTCGCCTTCGTCGGTTCATTATTCCGGAATGACAATGCCTTGGCCGCTGCGAATCCTGCCACACCAAGCGGTGTGACAGCTGCTTCGGCACCACCGGCTACCATGACATCGGCATCACCTCGTTGAATCAGGCGGTATGCATCCCCGATGCAATGATTGCCCGTGGCGCAAGCCGTCACCGCACAAGAGTTGGGCCCCTTGGCTCCGATCCGAATCGCCACCTGCCCGGACGCCAAATTGATGATGGTCATGGGAATGAAAAACGGTGAGACCCGGCCAGGCCCCTTGCCTTTGAGCACATCATGAAAATGCTCAATCGACCCGAGTCCGCCGATCCCGGAACCGATGTAGACCCCGACCCTCGTGGCCTCCTCCGGCTTTATTTTTAGCCTGGCATCATCCACCGCCAGCTGGGCCGCACCCACAGCGTAGTGGATGAACGCATCCATCTTCTTGATCTCTTTCTTTTCGATGAACTGAGCAGGATCAAAGTCTTTGACCTCACCGGCAATTTGGGCATCATAGCCCGTCGGATCAAACCTGGTGATTCGGCCGATCCCGGACTCACCGGCGCAGATCGCCTTCCACGTCTTCTCGACACCCGTGCCCAGTGGTGTCACCAGCCCAAGACCGGTGACCACAACGCGCCGTGCTGCTTGATCAGATATTCCTGCCGACATGCCTAGGACTTTTCCTTGATGTAGTCCAGTGCCTTCCCGACGGTCAGAATCTTCTCAGCATCCTCATCGGGAATTTCGATCGAGAACTCTTCCTCCAGCGCCATGACAAGCTCGACGGTATCGAGCGAATCAGCCCCAAGATCTTCGACGAAGGAGGCTTCCGGCGTCACCTCATCCTCCTCTACACCAAGCTGTTCAGCAATAATCTTTTTGACTCGCTCTTCAACAGTTGCCATCGCTATGACTACCTCCTTCCCCGGTATGACTCCCGCTCCACCGCCCCATGGGGATCTGTGACGGCCGAACATCCACACAATTCGACGCCCTTACACCATCAACATCCCGCCGTTCACGTGCACGACATGGCCGGTGATGTAGGCCGCATCCTCGGACACCAGAAACCGCACGGCCCCCGCAACATCCGCCGGCGTGCCCAATCGCCCCAACGGGATTTGCTTCAGTAACGTTTCTTTCACATCAGCCGGTAGTCCGTGGGTCATGGCCGTGTCGATGAAACCGGGCGCCACCGCATTCACCGTGATGTTACGGCTGGCATATTCCCGCCCAACGGTTTTTGTAAACCCGATGACGGCCGCCTTCGAGGCCGAGTAATTGGCCTGCCCCGCGTTCCCGATCACCCCAACGATCGAGGCGATGTTGACGATGCGACCATACCGTTGCTTGGTCATCGGCTGCAAGACCGCTTTTGTGCAGTTAAACGTACCGTTCAGGTTGATCTGAAGCACCAGATTCCAATCTTCCTCCTTCATCCGTAGCAACAAGCCATCACGAGTGATACCGGCATTGTTGACGAGGATGTCCACTTTCCCCCAAGTCTTCAGGACTTGCTCGACCATCGCCTTGGTCTCATTCGCATCGGCTACGTTGACTTTTATGTTCAGAGCCTTCCGCCCCAGTTTTTCGACGGAGGCGACGGTTTCCACAGAGCGACCGGCGTCGAGATCGGCCACGGCAACGTCGGCCCCCGCTTGAGCCAGGCATTCGGCAATGGCCCGACCGATGCCTTGCGCAGCGCCGGTAACAATAGCTGTTTTTCCTTGTAGTGACATTACAGACCTTTCAGACGATACGTTAACAGGCTGACGGGGAATTCGTCACCTGGTTTTCCACGCGGACAGTCCGGCCTTAGCTGACCGCCTTGAGTGTCGCGTCTAACGACTTCGGATCGTTCACATTCAACAGTTTCGCATCAGGCAGAATTCGTCTGATCAAGCCGGTCAGGACTGTACCAGGGCCGATTTCTACGAACGTCGTGACGCCCATTCTTCCCATTGTCTGGACGGTATTCTCCCACAGTACAGAAGAGGGCAGCTGACGAACCAATGACGTTTGGATCTCGTCCGCCCGGCTGATCGCTTTCGCCTCGGCGTTATTCACCAGAGGGGCGCTGAGGTCCGACCACCGAACCCCGGCTAAATCCTTCGCCAATCGATCGGCGGCTTGCTGCATCAATGGGGTATGAACCGGCACACTGACCGGCAATGGGATGGCTTTTTTACAGCCTTGTGCTTTGGCCAATTCAATGGCTCGTTCCACCGCCGCCATTTCGCCGGCAATTACCACCTGCCCTGGGGAGTTGAAGTTTGCTGGGGCGACGATCCCGACGGATGACGCTCCATGACAGACTTCTTTAACAACCTCACCGGTCAAGCCCAACAGAGCCGCCACGAGACCGGTTCCGGGAGCCACGGCTTCGGACATGTAGCGTCCCCGTATCTGAACCAGGCTAACGGCATCACGAAAGGACACGCCGCCTGCCGCAACCAGCGCGGAGTACTCGCCCAAACTATGGCCCGCCACCGCCAGCGGCCTGATTCCGACCGGCTCAAACAGTTTCAACGCTGCCACACTGCTCACGAGCAAGGCCGGCTGGGTGAATTCTGTTCGGTTGAGTCGATCAGCCGGTCCCGTGAAACACAACTCGGCGATATCATAACCCAGGACCGAAGAGGCCTCATCATAAACGGGTTTCAATGAGGGATGCGCGTCATAGAGCGCCTTCCCCATCCCGACCGACTGGGAACCCTGTCCAGGGAAAACAAGCCCGATTCCTAGAGTCATGGGGCGTTAGATATCTTCGAAATCCCGAGCAAAGTCAACGGGAAAAGTTTTCACAAGCTGTCGCCTTCCCACAATCAGCATGAGCTCCACATCGGAATGGTCCTGGATCATGAACTGTTCGTTCTCTACCATCGGATGACTGCGGAGGCCCAGGTCAATCCTGCCCCAAACGCCCCCAGCATCACCAACGAGCCATCCTTGATACGCCCTTCGCGAACCGCTTCATCCAGTGCAATCGGGATGGACGCCGCAGAAGTATTCCCGTAACGATCGAGGTTCAGGAGCACCTTTTCGATCGGAAGGCCCAGCCGCTCCATCACCGCCTTCAGAATTCGCACATTGGCTTGGTGCGGCACATAGAGATCAAGATCCTCCACCCTGAGACCATTGGCCGTAAGAGTCGCACGAGCGATCTCTTCCAAGGTGCGTACGGCGACTTTAAACGTCTCGTTCCCTTTCATCTTGATGTACTGCAGGCGTTCGGCGAGCACTTTTTCGGATGGTGGAGTTCGTGAGCCTCCTCCCGGCACCATGATCAGCTCGCAGAGGGCACCGTCGGATCGAAGGTGAGTAGAGAGGATCCCTCGTTCTCCATCGCTTGCACTGACGACGACCGCACCGGCCCCATCCCCAAACAGCACGCAGGTGTTCCGGTCCGTCCAATCGATGATGGCAGACATCACCTCCGATCCGATCACCAGGACATGGCGCATCCCATTTTTGACATACGCATCCGCCACCGAGAGCGCGTAGACAAATCCGCAGCAGGCGGCTGAAAGGTCGCACGCCGCGGCTCTGGTCGCGCCGAGTTGATGCTGTACAAGACAGGCCGTTGCAGGGAGAGGATAATCACCCGTACAGGTGGCGACCAAAATCATGTCGAGATCGGTCGCCGCGAGACCGGCCGCGGTCAAAGCCCGCTTCCCGGCCTGCACCGCCAAATCCGAACAGGCCTCTCCGGTGGCTGCAATACGCCGCTCGCAAATACCTGTCCGTTCGCGAATCCATTCATCGGAGGTGGCGATCATCCGTTCGAGATCCGCATTCGTCAGGACCCTGGCAGGCGCGTAAGAGCCGGTTCCGGCAATCCAGGCTTTCATATCTCCAGTTCCATAGACGGACGGGAGCGACTCTCTTCAATATCGCGCTGAATCAGCTCTCGCACGCCGCCTTCAGCCATGCCCTTCGCTCGTCGGACCGCATTCTTGATGGCCTTGGCCGACGATCGACCATGGCAGATCATCGTAATCCCATTGACCCCCAGCAACGGGGCTCCGCCGAACTCGGCATAGTCGATTTTCCGTTTCAGATTCATGAGAGGCCCGGAGATCAAGGGATAGGCAAGTCGGCCAAGGAAGTGGCCCGAGATTTCCTTGAGCAACAGTCGCTTGATCATCTCGGCCACACCTTCGGAAATCTTCAAGGCGACGTTGCCGATGAACCCGTCGCAGACAACGATATCGGCAATACCGCTGTACACATCACGCCCCTCGATATTCCCAACAAAGTTCATCGAACTGCCTTTGAGGAGCTTGAACGCCTCTTTGGTGACTTCGTTGCCCTTGCTGTCTTCCTCGCCGATGCTCAGAAGGCCGACACGGGGATTCGATTTTCTGAGCAGATGCTTCCCGTATTCATTCCCCATCAAGGCAAATTGTTCAAGATGTTTGGCGGTGCAGTCGACGTTGGCCCCCACATCGAGCATGATCGCTTCCCCACTCAACGTCGGCAGGCTGGTAGCGATCGCCGGTCTCTCCACTCCCTTCATCAGTCCTAACACAAAGAACGACGCCACCATGCTCGCGCCCGTGTTGCCGGGACTCACAACCGCGTCCGCATGGCCGTTCTTGACCAACTCGGTCGCAACCCAGATCGACGAGTCCCGCTTTTTCCGAGCGACAACGGCGGGCGACTCGTGCATTTCGACGACCTGGGATGCATGCCGAATCGTGAGGCGGGAATCGTGACAGGACTGACGCTCACATTCCTGTTTCAGTGTGGTCTCGTTGCCGACGAGAATGACCTCGACGTCAAACTCTTTCACGGCCTGAAAAGCGCCCTCGATACAGGGTGCGGGGCCATGGTCGCCCCCTACCGCGTCGAGCGCAATCTTCATGCGAGATGGCGTGCTCACGGATGGCGTTGGAATAACTGGCTGAACACGCGTCGCCCCCTAGGCTCACGTTAGACGTGCTGGGAAACTCGCGCCATGGACCGATTTGGACAACCTGCTCACGCCTCTTCGACTTGAATGACCGCCTTGCCCTTGTAGGTGCCACAATTCAAACAGGTATAATGCGGCAGCTTCAACTCGTGACATTGTGGGCACACTGCCATCCCCGGCGGGGTCATGCGCAGCTTTTGGGTACGACGCTTATCGCGCCTCGCCCGTGAATGTTTATGTTTGGGATTGGGCATGATGACTCCTTCTTCCGCTCGATTCGAACCACTGCTCAGCGCTCACCAAGGTCCCTCAGCTTGTCTTTCATAGTACGCAACACCTGAAACGGGCTTCCCGTCGGCTCTTCACCACAACGACAAGGGCCCTCATTCAGATCTTTCCCGCAACGAGCACAGAGTCCGCGGCAGTCCTCGGAACAGAGCGGGTGCATGGGAGCAGCAAGAATCAATTGCTCGCGCAGCATCGGCCCCAATTCCAGATGATCACCCGTAAAGTAGTAGAGATCGTCGTTCTGTTCTTCTGCTTCGCCCTCCGGAGGTGCTGCCGAGTTCCTCTTCCGTGGATCGTCTCGCTTTGCGACGCCACTCGTCGCTTTGGCCTCGCGCTCATAGGCCACACGTAACGAAAACGCCAGAGGGTCGTCAAAATCTTTAAGGCATCGCACGCATTGGCGGACAGCTGTTCCTTCCACGACTCCGGTCACATAGATGGTACGTTCAATCGCTCGAAGATCCAGCCCGACTGCCATGGTTCCGCGGATGGACACATCCGTATCCGTCAGTCCCAACTCTTCTCCCGTCAGGTCCCCCGACAATGAAAGCCCTTCGGCCGTGATGTCCGCGATTTTCGGTGTCAATACATCCATGGTCATCCTCGGCAGCCTGCCGCTGCCCCACCCCGGTGCATCGAAATCGACGATCACGTTCGCTATCGCTCCTCGGCAAAGCTGATGATGGCGATATGTCGAGCCCGCTTGACGGCCACCGTCAGTTCACGCTGATGACGCATGCAATTCCCGGAAATGCGGCGCGGAACGATCCTTCCCCGCTCCGTCAAAAAATTCCTGAGGAGTCCGGCATCCTTAAAATCGATCGGCACTTTATCCAGACAAAATCGACAAGGACGTCTCCGTTGAAATAACCGTCCTCCGCCTCCACCACGTTCGCTCTCGCTTCGATCCATCACTGCCTCCTCATGCTCCTGTCATTAACCTTCTTCACTCATCTCATAGCCGGGCTCATCGTGCATCGGAGGTTCCGCACTCGTCCCACCGTCTTGGCGCTTGGGCATGAACGTCACGGTCTGGGCGACCACTTCATGTTTGCTGCGTTTTTGGCCATCTTCCGTTTCCCATCGGCGCTGCTGCAATCGACCTTCGATGATCGCCCCGTTACCTTTACTGAGATACTGCCCGCAATGTTCGGCCTGTTTGCCGAACACCACGATATCGACAAAGCAGACTTCTTCCTTCAGGTCTTCACCCTGTTTAAACCGACGGCTCACCGCCAAGCCGAAACTCGCCACCGGTGTCCCGCTCGGCGTATACCGGAGCTCAGGATTACGGGTGAGGTTCCCCATCAATATGACTTTGTTAAATCCGGCCACCGTCTGACTCCTGTGTCGAGGCTTCCACCGGACGCCGTTCCACCAAGGGCTTCTCGTGATGGACCGTCAGAAACTTGATGATGTTGTCTTCCAATCGATAGGCCCGTTCGAGGTCACCGACCGTGTTGTTCGGCGCCTTAAAGTAGAAATAGGCGTAGGTACCCTTCCGTTCACGACGCACTTCATAGGCGAGCTTCTTCTTCCCTAAATTCTCGGCTTTGATGAATTGGGCGCCGGTCTTGTCGGCGACGTTTTTCATCTTATCGATGAGCGCCTTCGTCTCCTCATCAGAGACGGACGGACGAATGATAAACAGAGACTCGTAGAGCTCCATGCAGCGATCCTCCTGGGCAAAGGCCCCCGAACCAGTCGGGAGCGAGGTGTAGGGCGCCTATTCGGCGAAAGAAGGGTGGACCGTAGCACAAGATTTCTTACACTGTCAATGAATCACCGCCCACCCCTAATCTCCGGCTCACCAGGACTGAGCGCCAAGATTTTGCTTCGCGCCAGGGCACGCCCGGTTCGTCACGATCGCGATAAGTCAATCGTCCTGCCTGATCCCACTTGACGGACGGGAGGGATGAGGAGGTACGTTGGAGCCATGAGAAGCTGGCTGCTGATCATATCAGTCCTCCTGATCCTGTCGCCTTCCATCGCCCCGGCCCAATCCCCGGTTCGGCTCCCAAGCCTTTCCGGCGGCGGCAATGCGACCGGCAAGCCCGCCGCCCCAGACCCGCCATCGCCTGAAGAGCAGATCAGGCAACTGCGTGACCGGTTGGCTGCGGCCGAAGCGGACCTCAATTCGGTCGGCCCATCCGGCGCATTGGAGGCCGGTGCTCCACCAGGCACTCCCGAGAACGAATTGCTGGAGCGCCGTTCCTTCCTCTACCAGCTGGCCCGTGCCTACGAACAGCAGCTTGAAGATACCCAAAAGCTACAGCAGGCGCGCACACGCCGTGAACAAGTGGAACGAGAGAACCGCGAGTGGATGGACTTTCCAGATCCGCCCCCCTACTCCGTTCTCATCGTCGATTCCCTCCGGGACCGCGCCCGATCTCTGAAACGGACGGTCGAGCTGCTGGAGTCCAAGCTGGCCGCCACGATGCGTGCGGCTGAGCGTAGCGAGGAAGCGCTCAAGGCCGCCGAGCAACGATTGCGGCTGGCTGCCGAGCAACTCGAAATGGGCAAGGATCGGACCCAAACGACTCGACTCACCTGGCTCCGCGACTTGGCTCACCTGCGTAGCCGCGCCATGGCCGCCTCAGCCACCATGCTGACTCAGTCGGTGAAAGCCCGTCAGGAGGAACTGGCCGAGGCGACGGCCCGACTGGCCTTCGCGCAACGGCAGCTTGCTCGGGCCGAGCCCGAGCAACGGTTTAATACACAGGATTTGGATAAGGTTCGAGAGCGACTCGAGACGGAACGGACGGGGTTGGAGGCGGAGCTTGATCTGGCGCTGAGAGACCAGCGAGCCAGCCATCGTGCTCACGACCAAGCGGTCACACGGCTCAATGGAGCCAAGACGACTACAGCCACGGGCGGCAAGGAATCGCCGAAAGCCGCTGCCGCCCGCTCCTTGCTGGTCGACCGCGCCGAGTTGGGGCGCGTGCAATCGGAAAACGCCGATATCCGCGTCGAGATGTTGCGGCATATGTTGGATACCGTAGAGATGGAACGTCGGATCTGGGAGGGCCGGTTTGCGGTCGTGAGCGAGGGCGACGTGGCCAAAGCCCGCGAGGCCTTTCACCGTTTGACGCCGATCATCCAAGAGGCCAGGACCTGGAGGGACTATATCGGGCAGCAGATCGACATGGCATCGGGGCAGGAGGGCGAGTTGGAAACGCGGCTGAAACATGCCACGGCACCGGCGGAGGTCGCCCGGTTACGTCCCCTCGTAGACCGCTACCGAGAGCGGGGGCGATACTATCATCGCGGGCTGGAACGCTCACAACAGTTCCATCGCCTGCTCGAATTGCTCCAAGCCCGTTTCGAACAACAGGAGGAAGCGCTTCCGCTCTCGGCCCGCCTGCAGGCGTCGCTCACCGGTGCTTCACGCACGCTGACCAGCATCTGGGAGTTCGAGCTTTTCGCGGTCGAAGACACGATCGAGGTCGACGGTCAATCCATCAGCGGCCGACGGAGCGTGACGATCGGGAAAATGTTTCGTGCCATCCTGTTGTTGATGCTGGGATACTGGGCGTCCGTGGCCATGGCCAAGTTTGTGCAGCGCCTCGCCGTCGGCCGGCTGCGGATGGAAGAACCCCTGGCCGACATCCTCCGCAAGTGGACGTTCGCCATACTGTTCACCGTGGTGCTGATCGTCAGCTTGGTCTGGGTTAAGATTCCGCTGACCGTGTTCGCCTTCCTGGGCGGAGCGCTCGCCATCGGCATCGGCTTCGGCACGCAGAATCTGCTCAAGAACTTTATCAGCGGCCTCATGGTCCTCATTGAGCGGCCGCTGCGCGTGGGCGACCTAATCGAGATCGACGGGGTCGTGGGGGAGGTCCGGAGCATCGGGTTCCGCTCATCGACGATCCGTGACGGCAACGGCATGGAGATGCACATACCCAACAGCAACCTCTTGGAGCGGAATCTCAGCAACTGGACCTACTCCAATCGAACAAGGCGGTTCTCCCTGAAGGTCGGGGTCGCCTATGGATCGCCGGTCAAGCGGGTCCGCGACCTGTTGAGCGAGGCGGCCGCCCAGCACGGACTGGTGTTGAAGGATCCGGAACCGCTGGTCCTATTTGAAGACTTCGGAGACAACGCGCTCATGTTCACGTTGTACTACTGGGTGGCATTCGCCCCCGGGGTCAACCCGGCGCTGGTCGGCAGCGACCTGCGGTTCATGATCGAGAAGAGCCTGGGCGACGAACGCATCTCCGTTTCGTATCCCCAGCGAGATGTCCATCTGAATACCACCAGGCCGATTGAAATTCACGTCACGAATCAACCGAACCAGCCGATCCATCCAGCAGAAGGACGGGAACAGGGCGGGATTCACAGTCATCCGACCGCCTGATGCCATGCAGTCACATGAGGACATCAGGGCCGAAGCGCCTGTCGTTTCGCACTGATCGTCGAATGCCCGGAGGTCGCCCATCTTATGGACCGCGGGTTCACATCGCCGAAGTCCCACTCCTCATAGGCCGGGATCCACGACCGAAATCTAGGCTCGGCTATTCTACGTACTTGACGGGGATCCATTTTACTGTAACCATTGGTTACGAATTTGACTTGCCATGGATCGCCATATTGCCTGTCTACAGATTCCTGCCTTTAGAATCGTGCTGGCCCGTGCCGCTGACAGCGCGTTGCGGAACAGGCCGGTGGCCGTAGCACCGACTCATACGCCGCGCGCGTTGATCCGAGAAGTTTCCGCTGAAGCGCTTCGCGAAGGCCTTCAGCCGGGCATGTCTGTAGGCCTAGGACGGCTGATCTGTCCTGGTCTGCGGATGATCCCTCCGGACCCATCACTGACTCAAGCCGCCCATCGCGAGCTACAACACCGTATCTCATCTTTTGCGCCGGCTTGGGAATCGATCAGGCCCGGTTCGCTCTTCCTGGACCTCACCGGCACAACCAGACTCTTCGGCCCTCCCATCGATACAGCGACCCGCATCAGTCGAGAGTTGACCCATCAGCAGGGATGGCCGAGTACGATCGGATTGGCGGGAAACAAGCTGGTCTCGCAACTGGCCGCAACCACACTCACGAAACCACCCAGAGTGTTGTCGATCCACTCCGGGTGTGAGCAACCGTTCCTCGCTCCGTTGTCGACCATGTTGCTCCCCGGCCTTCACCGTATCCAAACCTCACGGGTCCTACAACGATTAAAAGATTTAAACCTCCTTACACTCGGCGCGATCGCCTCCGTTTCATTGGCGCATCTGCAAGCCGCCATCGGCCCTCCGGCCAGTTTGCTGCACGACTGGGCCTTGGGGGTCGATCCTTCCCCGGTACGCCCACCAATCGCTCAGCCGATGATCGAACGGTCCGTTCTCCTCGATCCGGATGAAATGGATGATCGACTCTTGCAGAGCCAGCTGTACCGATTATTGGAGCAGCTTTGCGCCACGCTGCGGCAACAGCAACGGATGTGCCGGCACATCTCGCTGACAGTTCGTCATAGCGACCATATCGAGCAGACCGCTCATAAGACGCTGCCCCACCACACCTACTGGGAAAGCGATCTCCAGCCAGTGCTGACAGGCTTGTTCTATCGATGTTTCCGTCGACGGGTACGTCTCACACGGCTGATGCTTCAGGTCAGTCGGTTGGAACCACCGGCCCAGCAACTTTTGCTCTTCGACGAGTCGAAATCCGTCGTGCTTCCCCGCTCTCACCGCCTCTCGTTGGCGATGGATCAAATTCGCGCAAAATTCGGCGAACAGGTCCTGTCCTGGGGAAGAACGTTACGATGACGGCGCCTCCGTTCGTGCATCTGCATGTCCATTCCGATTACTCGCCAATGCGCGGTGTGTCGCCGCTGGAAGAACTCTGCCTCTCGGCACAGCGGCAAGGATTGCCCACCATGGCCTTGACTGATACGAACGGATTGTACGGAGCGATCCGTTTTGTCGAGCAAGCGAAGCAACTGGGGTTCCGACCGGTTCTCGGCACTGAACTGACCACCGATGACCATCGGGCGATTTTGCTGGCCAAAACACCGGGCGGCTATGCCAACCTCTGTCGGGTGCTGTCGGAGAGACATTGCAATCCCTCGTTCGACGTTCTTTCATCAGTCTCACGCTATCGTGATGGTCTCATCATCTTCACGGACGACGAAGCGGCGCTCATGGCTTGGGCCAAAGACTCGCGGCAAGACCTCTATGTCGAATTGACGCCGGGACCTGCTATGCATGATACCCTCCTCTTCAGCCGTCATATCGATCTTCCGCCCGTCGCTACCAATCGCGTGTACTTCTCTCATGCAGATGACTTTGTTACGCATCGCCTGTTGCGCGCCATTGCCCTCAACACGACTCTGTCACGACTACTCGAAAGAGCCTGTTGCGCACCGAGGCAATGGCTGATGCCTTCCGCGCTCATGGCATCCCAGTTTCCTCACGTTCCGGATGCGTTGGAGAACAGTGTCCGCATCGCAGAGACCTGCTACAGCGACTGGCGTTTTGGCGAGGCGATCTTTCCTGCCTTTCGCCGGCTGACCGATGAAGAAGCGTTTTTGACACTCAAAGCCAAAACCTATGCCGGTGCACAGGATCGATATGGTGTCATCACACAAGAGGTTCGTGACCGGATTGAAAAAGAGTTGACGATCATTCGAGGGAAACGCTTCGCTCACTATTTTCTTGTCGTGGAGGAAATTGTGACGGCGTCAAAACGGACCACCTGTGGCCGCGGTTCAGTCGCAGCATCAATCGTTTCGTACTGTCTTCACATCACCCACGTTGACCCGATCAAACATCATCTCTTCTTCGAACGGTTTCTCAATCCAGGCCGGAAAGATCCACCGGACATCGATATCGATTTTGCATGGGACGAGCGCGACAACGTTTTGAAATGGGTGTTCGAACAGTACGGCGATCGCCAGGCCGCCATGGTGGCAAACCAAAACGGTCTTGGGTTCCGGGCAGCCATCCGCGAGGTCGCCAAGGTGTACGGCATGCCGGGCGAAGAAATCGGCAGGATGTCTTCACATGTTGTCCGTCAAAAAGATCTCCTCGGTTTTTCCACTCCGCCAACCAACGAGCAATGGCTTCATCGGCTGTCACAAATCCTACGGTTGAAAGCCCCGTGGCCTGAGATTCTGGCTCTGGCACTGAAGGCACAGAACCACTTTCGTCATCTTTCCATGCATTGTGGTGGAATCGTCATCGTACCGGATGAAATCCGACGCTACGTGCCGGTGGAATACACGGCCAAGCGCTTGCCGGTCATCCAGTGGGAAAAGGACCAGACGGAGGACGCGGGACTCGTGAAGATCGATATCCTAGGCAACCGGTCGCTCGCTGTGATTCGAGATGCCCTCGCGGCCATCGCCACGCATACGGGCCGAACGATCGACTACGAAACCTGGGACCCGCTGAACGATGCCGCCACGCAGGAGGCGATCCGACGCGGCAACACGATCGGCTGCTTCTACATCGAATCGCCCGCCACGCGCCTCTTATTGAGAAAACTATGGACCGGCATGCCGCCGCACCGCCGCGCAGTGGCCAATGTCTTCGAGTATCTCGTCATGGTCTCGTCTCTGGTCAGACCTGCGACCAATCCTTTCGTCGAAGAGTTTATCCGCAGAGCGCAAGCAGGGTCATGCGCCTTCTGGCATCCCAAACTGAAGGGAGTTCTGAACGAAACACATTGTATCATGACGTATCAGGAAGACGTCTCGAAAGTGGCGATGGCACTGGCAGATTTCTCAATCGACGATGCCGACCAGCTCCGAAAAGTATTGAGCAAGAAACACAAGGCCAAGCAGCTACAGGATTACCGCGCCCAATTCTTTCGCGGTGCAGAGGAAAACAAAGTACCGCTCGGAACAATCAAGCAGATCTGGGCGATGATTATGAGTTTCGCAGGCTATAGTTTTTGCAAACCTCACTCGGCCAGCTATGCGCAGGTGTCGTTCAAATCCGCCTATCTCCGCACTCACTATCCGGCAGAATTCATCGCCGCCGTCATCAGTAACCAAGGTGGCTTTTACTCAACCTTCGCGTACATCTCGGAAGCTCGCCGCATGGGACTGGCGATCCTCCTGCCGGACATCAACGAGAGCGACTGGGCCTACCACGGCGAAGGCGAGCGGCTGCGGATGGGCTTGATGCAGGTGAAGACGATTCCGAAAGAACTCGGCGAAAGGATTATCGAAGAACGCACAGGGAATGGCTCCTATCGGTCGCTTCATGATTTTCTGAGACGTGTGAAGCCGGAACCGACCCATGCCAGAGCATTGGTCCGCGCCGGCTGCTGTGACTCCATCGCCGGCGAGCTGACAAGGCCGGCCTTGATGTGGCGACTGTACGCGGGAAGCGATTTCACCTCAAGTCCCTTACCGATTCCGGATGACTATTCAGCCGCTCGGAAACGAGCCCAGGAGATCGAGTCGTTCGGCTTTCTGGCCAGCCGCCATCCCCTGACCCTTTACCGCAAGCAGATTGAACGGCTGCGGCCGGTGCCCGCCTCCCAAATGCATCGCTACGTCGGTCGGTGCATCACCATGGTCGGCTTGCTGATAACGGAGAAGGCGGCTGAGACCAAGCACGGCCATGCCATGGAATTCATCACCCTCGAAGACAGCACCGCCCTTTACGATGCCACGCTGTTTCCCGAGGTCTATCGCCGCTGCTGTCATCTGCTTTCGCCAAACCAGCCGTACGTGGTTCGAGGACTCGTGGAAGAAGCATTCGGCGTCGTGACACTGACCGTGCTGGATCTCCAATCGTTGGAACCAATATGGGGCGAGAACCGAGGCCAACCGGCCCGACATGAGCACGCCAGCGACCGATTATGCCCATGAGTTATAGGAATCCCTTCTATAACTCATAAAAGTGATCTATCATGAGCCATACGAGAGTGGTCTATCGCCCATGACATGGAATTGGCAGCAAGACGACTGGCCGAACTTCACCTATGACAGCGAAGCTCTTGCTCAAAGCGAAACCCAATTTATCCACGAAGCGGGTGTGGTTCATGGTGCCATCAAACACCTCACAGCGGGCGATAAGTCGCAGCTCGCCATCGAGCTGATCAGTGGCGAAGCCGTCACCACTTCGGAGATCGAGGGGGAGATACTCAACCGTGACTCCGTGCAATCCTCCATTCGCCGGAACTTCGGGCTGGATACGGACAACAGGAAAATCCCTCTTGCTGAACAGGGCATTGCCGCCCTGATGTCCGATCTCTATCAGCACGTCGGTACCGCGCTTTCTGAAGAACAGCTGTTCGGCTGGCACGCGATGCTGATGCATGGACGGAAAGACCTGACCACGATTGGGGCGTACCGGACCACACAGAATCCGATGCAGGTGGTGTCGGGCCCCATCGGAACTCCCAAGGTGCATTTTGAAGCGCCACCATCGCACAGGGTTTCGATGGAGATGAACAGGTTTCTCTCGTGGTTCAACCACACGGCACCGGGGGGCCAGCAGTCACTCCCGGCATTGACCTGGGCAGGCATCGCACACCTGTACTTCGAATCGATCCATCCGTTTGAAGACGGCAATGGACGGATTGGGCGAGCGCTGTCGGAGAAGGCCTTGTCCCGGACCCTAGGCAGGCCGACGCTCATCGCACTGTCTCAGACGATCTACCGGAACCGGGAGGCCTATTACACGGCTCTTGAGGACAACAATAAGGTATTGGACATCACGGACTGGCTCATCTATTTCACACGAACCGTGCTGGAAGCGCAGCAGTACACCCAACGCCTCATCGATTTTCTCATTGCCAAGACCAGGCTGTATGATCGGCTACGTGGAACGCTCAATGAACGGCAAGACAAAGTGCTGGCCCGCATGTTTCGGGAGGGGCTGGACGGATTCAAAGGTGGTCTCAGTGCGGAGAACTATCTCAAAATCACACACACCTCCAGAGCCACCGCCACCAGAGATCTCCAGAGCCTGGTCGAACTGGGCGCGCTCCGAAAAACCGGTGAACTCAAACATACCCGGTATTGGTTGAGCATCCTCAAAGAGTCCGACAAACAATCGTAGTCGTTGACTACGAGAGTGAGACTCTGACATGGATGCATGGAATTCGAGGTCTTGACGAAGCTTGCCAACCGGCATAGTATCTACACCGTATCTACACAGGAGGGCGGTGCATGAAAACCACGGCACAGAAGTGGGGAAACAGTCTGGCGATCCGAGTCCCGAAAAGTGTCGCCATGCAGGTTGGGCTCAAAGCACAGGACGATTTGGAGATCGAGGTGCAGGACGGCAACGTCGTGTTGAAACCTCAACTTCGGCGAGTCTATCGCCTCGACGACCTCGTCAAACGGATCACCCCGAAGAACGTGCACAGCGAAATTGATACAGGCATCCCGATCGGCCGCGAGATCTGGTGATAAAGAAACCCGCCTATGTTCCAGATCGAGGGGATATCGTGTGGCTGCAATTCAACCCCCAATCCGGCCATGAACAGGCCGGGCATCGTCCTGCGATCGTCCTTTCACCAGCCAGCTATAATCGTGCTAGTGGGCTGATGCTCTGCTGTCCCATGACCAGCCAGAAAAAGGGCTACCCCTTCGAGGTCGTCATAAGCGATGATCCTCAGCAAACAAGCGTCGCGCTGGCGGATCAAGTCAAGAGCCTCGATTGGAAAGCACGAAAAGCCGTCAAAAAAGGGACAGCCTCCCTCAACGTCGTCATGGAAACCTTGAGCAAGCTCCAGACGCTGCTTTAGCCTCACTCCCAGCCGCGAGGGCATTTTCCCGTCGTTGAGGAAGGACAGAGTTGCCACACCGCACGGGATTTATCGTGCACTCAGAAGATATGGTGCGATTGCTTTCATCGGTGACCTGACATACAATTTCTTCCATTAAGGAGCGCTCGAATGAGCACGAAGGAAGCCGTTCTAGACCTTGTGCGAAAGCTGCCTGACGACTGCTCGCTTGACGACATCCAGTACCATCTCTATGTCCTGCAAACGATCGAGCGGGGCAGAGCGGAAATCGCACAAGGCAATACCGTCAGTCACGAACAGGTCAAGCAAGAGTTACGGGCAAAGTGGCTGAAGAACGGCGTGAAGTAATCTGGACAACCAGCGCTCGAAACGAACTCGACGACATCATCGCCTACATCGCCAAAGACGCTCCTCTCTCCGCACTGGCCTTTCTTGAAGAAGTCCTGAGTACCGCCGACTCGCTCTTCTCACTCGCAGAGCGTGGTCGGGTCGTCCCTGAACTACGGAACCCGTTCATCCGTGAACTCTTCATCAAACATTACCGTCTATTCTTTCTATGAAATTCAGGACCGCACGGTGTATGTGCTCGGCTTCATTTATGGAGCCAGAGACTTCAAGCCCCACGAGACGAATTGAGCAGATAGTTCTCCTTATCTAACACAGGCCACACCGATTGATCGCCTTCATCACAGACTGGGCGAATTGACTGGTGGTCTGGGAGGAATGACAATACGTCTAGGCTCATACTGATGATCACAAATTGCGAACAGCGAATTGCTTTGACTGTCGTAGGCCTATATAGGACACGCTAGGGACTTGCACTACTGAACGATGAATGCATCCTGAATCCAGAGAGCCCAGCAATGCACAATACAAGATCCGACCCCGTCTTTACTGCGCGGAGGCCGCTGTACTCGATCTATTCTACTTCCACTACACTCGATCACTAACCCGTTTGGGGTCTTCTTTGACACAAGAAAGCTGATAGTCCCAACCACCGGCCGGGAGAGTCTGCTGTTGACTCTTCAAGGCTTGATCTCTGACATCCTCTTAGTCATGACAGCTTTGAGCATCAGGCGTCGGTTCAAGGCGAACTGAGATGAGTCACAAGAAGATCAATCTGTGATCTTCCTACAAGGAACCCCTTTGAGTGTCTAGTTTCGGCTCCTTGCGTCTCGAAAACGGCTTGTTAGCGAGAGCTACATACCATTTAATCACAGCGCAAAAGTCAAGTGCTTGGCAGGGGAGCGAATCTAGTAAACCATTTCGTCACCTGCGGGACTGACGATACTGGTTTTGATTGTGTTTCCGCCGATTCACAACCAAGCGGTTCCTCGGACACCGTTAACGGCACTCGTACTGTAAATTTTTCAGATGGAATAGTCTTGGTTATAGTATTCGGCGTTTGTTCAGAAGGAACATACTCACCCGGCTCAACCGTAAGCTCAATTTGTGGTGGTTGCAAGTCTAGATAATACTGCCAGCTTGGCCTCGCCGCTCCCGGCTTCCATGGGATACGCTGCTGGACACCTTTGGAATTATCTTGCCTTGCATAGATTGTTAGGTACCCAGAACTTCTCTCATCCTGAGGGTTACCACAGATCGTCCCAGATATACTTGAATCATATTCAAAAATCTTCAACAAACTCCCAGATGACTCGCGCCACTCAGATCGCAGATTGAACTTCAAGTTATCAAATGAAAAACTCTTGCACTTAGAACAGTCTACTGGCGGGATTTTATCGTGGGCATGGAGTTCCCTTGTCTTCTCCAACATTTTAGCATTGGCTGTGGCGTCGGCCCTCTCTTGCTCTTGCTTAAAGTGGGCCAACATGAATTTTATTATTCCTTTTTTGCCTGTTCCATAGTACTGTCACAAATTATAGGAAAATCTCGCGTCGCCAAAAATTTTGTCTTCACTTCCTGTGAAAACGTTTTTTCGACTTCCTTAGCTATTTCCTCAGCATGTTTGGCGTGAGTTCTTTCATGGGTCTCGACGTGTTCGACAACGCGATTCCATTCCTGTGCGCACTGTGATGCCTCTGGCCAGTTATGCTTCCAATTAATACGGTGCATTTGCGGCTTAGCCTGGTATGTTACAGTTGTTAGCTTTGTAACCTTGAGGCACACCTTGCCGTTTCCGGCATCTCCTGCCTTCGATAAATTGTCGGCATAATACCCATAATATGGAGCCCAACCTGGTTCCGTGTATCCCAGAATCCCTTTGTCGGGATCAACGCCCTGAGCTTTTTGTTCGTCCTCTGTCATGTGCCTTTTCATATAAGTTTTGGAATATTGCTCCAACTTTGAACAGGGTATTTCTTGGGTATCTAATTCGAATTGTGGAAGGAACTCTTGAGCATTCGTTGAGCGAGATGGAATTATTGCAATAACTATATAAAACAACCCAAGTGTTCCCAAGAGTCGAGGATATCGCATCCGCTCACCCCTTCTACCTTAATAATATTAGGAATTTCAAAAACGACGGGATATTAGGACTTTGGCTACTCTGCGTCAAGGCGAGAATTATGCCCGTCTCAAGAAGGATAGAGACATAACGGTAAGGCAAACAAAACCCAACTTGGAATAAAATGGCAGTTTGTTTGCGGTTTTTCCTCTTGCCTCGATTCCGTGAACGGGGTCAAAAGTTGGGGTCGGGGGTCAAAAGTTGGGGTCGGATCTTGAACCGTGCATGGCGCAGGAGAGCCGATTCGATCTTGCCGCTCATTGTTCCAGACACCCCTCCTGTTCTCCAGCCACTCCTCTGCTCATTGCGTCCCACCGTAGTTTTT